>CAYGVV010000008.1:0-17263 GCA_964353395.1 uncultured Candidatus Bathyarchaeia archaeon
GTTGGGGCGAAAGTTATGTGCATGGGAAAAGTTACCCTAAGTTGCCCTAGCTGCAAACGACAGGTCACAGTCACGAGACCCGACAGTTCACACCCATATTGGTCGACCGACAAACCGCAGGAGAGCGAAGTTGAAGCCGACGTGATAGAACAGGTTATTGACTGCAAAAATCCGAATTGTAGTCGCAAATTCACCGTTTACTGGTATGAAACAAGGATGTTCTTGGTCAGAGCGTAACTTTCAAGTTGCTGAATGTGGAATTCCGCTTAGTACCCTTTTTTCTGTTTCTCATAATTGAATGTCTATAAATAAGGGAGGGGGTAGTCTTGCTGAGCGCGCTAGTCTTCTCTCCACTTGAACAGTTTCGCGGCAGCCACAAAGATGATTATGGTGATTACAGCGATTACGGCTATGTCTATCAGTGCTGATTCAATATTTCCGTGTACCATGACGTTGTTTAATCCCTCAATTATATAGAATAGCGGCAGAACGTGAGCAATGTCCTGCAAATACCTAGGCATCATCTCGAGAGGGAAGAACGTGCCCGCCAAAAACATCATCGGAAATGTAATTACGTTTCCAATAACTCCTGCGGTTTCCGGGTTCTTGGCTAAGGTTCCGACCAGCATGCCCATCGAAGCGAACAGCATCGGCCCCAAGATGAAAAATGGTATGAGCCAAGGTGTCAATGGAATGTGCGCGCCGAAAACAAAAATGCCTACTGCTGCCATGAGCAGGAAGCTGAGCACTGACAGGAAGATGTACCAAAGTACTTTTGAGGCTAGCCACTCCATCTTGGAAAGCGGCGTAAGGGACAGTTGCTTGAAGAGTTTAGTTTTCTTGTACTGCGAGGATATCTCAACGAGCGAGAACATGGGGTTCACAAGTATGGAGAATCCGATGAGACCTGGAATCAGGGAATCAACGTATTTCGTCTGCTCAGTGTTGACCGGTTTTGAACTTATGCCTATAACAGATGAGCCATTGAAACGTTGCAGGTTAAAGTAATTTGAAACTCCACTAACAGTTCCAGTTACGATGCCGCTGGAGCTTGATGTAGGGATGCCGTACACCGTTACGTTAACGGGTACGCCTGCTATGTAGTTAACTGAGAAATTCATCGGGATGATAATTCCATCCGATGCTGACTTTTCGGATAGGTATTTTGTGAAGTTTTCCGAAGGATCCACCAATTGTATGCTGACTGTGCCTGTGTGGTTGAGCGCATTTGCAAACTGAGAGGCTATGTCCATTTGAGGCATTGGAAATGGTCCTGTGTCTTGATTCTGAGTGTAAACTGTTATTGCTCCGGCTGAGTTTCCTGAGAAGATAGCGCCAAAAATGAGTATTAGAATAACTGGGAATATCAAGCCGAAGAACAGCCCGATTACGTTTCTTAAGTATCCGCGTCCGAATAATTTTAGATCTGAAAAGATTCTTTTTGCGCTAACCATTTCTATCGCCTCTTCTTTTTGTTGTTTGATTTGTTACCGTTGTTCTCGGATTTGATTTCTCCCTGTTCATCCACTGCCCCGCTCACCAGCTTCACGAATACATCGTCCAAGCTGTCACGCCGCGTCTGAATTTCGCCCCAATCCAGTCCAGACTGTTCCGCAGCCGCCAAGGCAGCCAAAGCGTCAATTTTCTTGTTAAGGCGTATACTAATCAAACCTGCACCGTTATACTCGACCTTCAGTTCGGTGTTCGCCTTTATATAAGCTGCCAGTTTCTCGCTTCCATGGATTTCCAGTCTTTCACCTGACCCGTGCTGTTCGATGATTTCGTCTGAGGTTCCCATCGCCACGATGCGTCCGTGATCCATTATGGCTACTCTGTCGGAAAGCTGCTGTGCCTCCTCAAGGTAGTGGGTGGTGAGAATTACCGTTTTTCCCTTCTTCTTTAAGCCTCTAATGACTTCCCAAATAGCTCTTCTCGCATTCGGGTCAAGTCCAGTCGTTGGCTCATCTAGAAAAAGAAGGTCGGGAGAGTTCACAAGTGAAAGCGCAAGCCCCATCTTCTGCTTTTGCCCTCCCGAAAGATTCTCAAAAAGGTTCTTGGCTGAATCTTCAAGCAAAACATCCTTCAAAATTTCGTTTGCATCTACGGTAACGCCAAAGAGGTCTGCGTAGTACTTTATTGCTTCTCGCGGGCTTGCTTTTTCGAAGAAAGTGAATTCTTGCGGTATGACTCCGATTTTCTGATGAAGTTCAGAACCGTTTTTCCATGGGTCAAGACCCAGCACCTTCACGCTTCCGTCGTCTCTTTTCCGCAAGCCCTCCAGAATCTCTATCGCTGTGGTTTTGCCTGCGCCGTTGGGTCCGAGAAGCCCGAAGACTTCGCCCTCGTTAACGGTGAATGATACTCCGTCAACTGCTTTTATGTCGCCGTAATACTTTTTGAGGGAAGAAACTTCAATTGGTATCATTCGAAACACTTCGCTGTTCTATTGTTATCTTCGTTATTTATCGACTGCAGCCGCAGTAATCTGCTGCTGTTCTGTCAGAACAGTCAGGCGTCGGAAATATATTTTTCGGATAGTAACACCGAATGTAAAGAAGCGCTCGCTTGACACGCTCATGCCGGTTTGGACAGGATTTAAAGGAGCGAGAACCCCATGCAAAATGGAATGACTGTTTCAGCGCAGAATGGAGGCGAATGCGCCAGAGTGAAGAGGGCGGGTTTAACCTATTTAAAGGGGAGGGGGTAGGTGCTTTCGAGCAGCTAGTTCCGAGGCATTCAGAACCTCTTAAAATCATGATCTATTTTCACGACAGATTTAAACGCGGGTATAAGTTTCGCCAAGCGCTACACTCTCTTTTGCCTCATAGCTTACCACAAAATAGAAAAACACCCCTATGCAATAACAAACCCCAATAACCATATCCCACCTGGACTGAGTAAACCATGAAACTCAACAAAAACGACGAGCAAGTCATAGCAGCATTAAAAGAAAGCAAAGAACTAACCATGCAAGAAATCACAGACAAAACAAGCCTACCCTCCAAAAAAGTGTTCAAATCCCTCCGCAAACTCTTCCAAAACGAAATGATAGACTCCAAAGCACGCAAATACAGACTCCTAACAGACAAGCCGCCACCCGCAAAAACCAAAGAAGACGAAACACCCACAGAACAAGAATAACCACCCACCACCCAACCTGTATTCTCATACACAACAACCCAACAAACTTTATTTTCGGCGGCGAATACCCACAAAATTTTAGGAAACAAAGAAGAGCCTCGAGCGGGCCTTGCTCCCGCGGCCTGCTGCTTACGAGGCAGCCGCTCTACTGGGCTGAGCTATCGAGGCGTGGTTTGGTTGGTTATGTGTGTGGTGGGTGTTTTTAAATGTTCGGAGGTGTTTTGAGGGTTGAGGCGTCAGTTTTAAAAGCGGTTAAGGCTTATTTTAAGTGTGGAAGTGTGTTGGAGGGGGTTTTTGGTTGGGAGTTGGTTTGGTTGAGTAGGCGAAAGTGTACGGGATGCTTGGGTGAGCGTGAGATAATTGAGGTTATGCGCAGTTTCTTCGAAGTTATGCATGGTTTGGTTGTGCCGTTTGGGGATGATGTTTCCGCGGTTCCCGTTGGCGACGGTGAAGTGGCGGTTTTGAAGGCGGATATGCTTGTGGCTGGGACGGATGTTCCGCGTGGGATGAGTTTGTGGCAGGCTGCGCGGAAAGCGGTTGTCATGAACGTTAGCGATTTCGCGGCGAAGGGTGTGCAGCCGAAGGCGGTGCTTGTTTCGCTTGGGTTGCCGAGGAACATGGTGCGTGGGGATTTGGAGGAACTTGCGAAGGGGCTGAATGCGGGAGCACGGGAATATGGGGCTTACGTTGTGGGCGGTGACACTGGTGAGGCTTCGGATTTGGTTATTTCGGTTCAGCTTTTTGGAACGGCGAAGAAGGGTGCGTTGGTGTTGCGGAGTGGTGCGAAGGTGGGTGATGTTGTGGCGGTGACGGGTTTCTTTGGTAAGAGTGCGGCTGGTTTGCAGTTGCTGTTGAATGATTTTTCTGTGTCGGGTGCGATGCGTGATGTGTTGGTTGGTGCGGTTTGTATGCCGATGGCGCGTTTGAGGGAGGGTTTGGCGTTGCGGCGTTCAGGCGCTGTGACGGCTTCTATTGACAGCAGTGATGGTTTGGCTTGGAGTTTGCATGAGTTGGCTTCGTTGAGTGGTGTTGGGTTTGTGGTTTCGGGTTTGCCTGTGGCTGATGAGGTTCGGCGGTTTGCGGAGTTTAATGGGCTTGATGCGTGTGAGTTGGCGCTTTACGGTGGAGAAGAGTATGAGTTGGTGGTGACTGTTAACCCTAAGATGTGGGGTGAAGCTGAAGCGGCTGTGGAAGCGGTTGGTGGAAGGCTTTTGCCTATTGGGAAAGCTACTCGTGACAAGCAGGTGCTGTTGGATGTTGATGGCAAGAAGCGGGTGATTGAAGCGCGTGGTTACGAGCACTTTAAGAGTCGTTGAGTGGGCTGGTTTGTTTTTTTTCTTGTTGGTCCAGCAGGTAATTGAGCACGGTGATGCAGGAAGCTGCGAGGTAGGGTTGTTTTCCGAGGCTGATTTTTTCTCCGAAGCGCAGGGCGAAGCTTTCTGCTTTTTTGGGTAAGCCAACGTGGTCGCCTAAAACGAAGAGTGGGTTCGGTTTCAGTTCGGTTTCTGCTACGTTTTTTCCTCCTTCTTCAAGGACGTATACGCTTGCTGTTTCGGCTTTCTGCTTGAGCAGTGCTTCGAAGCTTGTTTTGCTCGTAGTAATGCCTGGGTGGGTTTTGCCGTTGAGCGTTTTCTTTAGGATGCTGTGCCAGGTTTCTATGTCTGTGCGTACATCGTAGAGTTCTGCGCCGTTTATTTGCAGGTGCATGGGCGGGTTTGGTGGACCGTTGAGGATGGCGTTGAAGTTTACGTTTCTGCGCAAGCCATGCGAGAGGAAAAGGCTGGTAACTATGCACTCGTACACGATGTCCAAACGTCCAGCATCATGCAAACTAGTCCAATGCTGGTCTGTTCTGCCTAAGCGTGAATACAGGAGGAATTCTCGCATCTTAAGTCACAGTGAGCTCAATTGTTCTGTAAATTGGTTGCTATCGGTTGCTTTTAGTTGTTTCTGGTTGCCCACGTGTACTCTAGTGCGATTTTTTGACTATACCCCCCTTATAAATAGAATCTGCAGGTGCTGGTTCCTCTTCGTCTGTTCCGTAGAGGTGTTTCTTTTCGTCTGTTACCCTTCGGTACTGAAGTGATTTTGGTGTGCTGAAGTAAAGTTCTTTCATAAGAGAGTGCATTTTGTTTAATAAAGGGTTGAGTTTATCTTTATTCGGAATGGGCATGTCATTTTTAAGCATCCACTCAAATATAACATCTAGTTGCTCAAGCAATTCCAAGTTAAGCTGATGCATCCGCTCAAGCTCTTGCAATGTTTCAATTACTGTATTTAACTCAGACAATGCTATCACGCAGAATTTGCCGTCTATTTTTATCTTTTTTCGCCATTATTTCTTCCGTATCAGTGAGGATTTTACCAAGCTCTTGAACCGCTGGATTTTCAAATATTGCATCCAATCTAGACTTTACAGTTGCCATTTCGGTCTGAGTTGTTCCACCTAGTTTGTTTACTTTGCTTTAAAGCGATAAAACCGCATTTTTGAGTTCTTCACAGTACCCAAGTAAGAAAATTACATCTTCTCTTGTTTTTGCGTGGTCTGCAACTATTGCGCGAGACATCTGTAATGTGAATTTTGTGTCGCCCCAAATCCACCAAGATTTGATAAGCTTGTCAAGACTATCCAATGTTTTCTGAGTTATTTGCTGATGAACTTCGCGCAGTCTATCATAATCCACTACGCCATTCTTGATAACCTGTTTCTTTAAGTCTGCTACTTCTTCTTGGGACTTTCGTTCATCTTCTTTTCTATCCAACAGTTCATAGCCTCCTCTACTGCTTCGGTTAGATTGCCTTTGTACATTCCTTTGTCTTCAAAAACTGCTTTTCGGAACTTTGTGTCTAACTCGTCATTTATTATGACAGTCCATTTTTTAGGCATTTTATCACCGTAACATAATTACAGGTTGCCGTATATAAGTTTTCCCGTTAAACCGCAAACTATAAATACTGTTAGTGTATATACGGTTATACGGCAATAAGGCGATAGAAATGAGCAAACAACTAACAACCTCAAGAGAAGAACGCGGTGAAGCAATCGCACAACTTGAAGGGCAAGTTAAGCGCGTTGACGGATACACTTACACCGTGAAATCTCAATCTCACAACGGAGAGTATATCATAAGCAAGGTATGTGGCGAGTGGATGTGCGAATGTCCAGATAACAAATATCGCCATGTGAAGTGTAAGCACATTCACGCTGTTGAGTTATCCACTGTACTGAGAGCAGAGGTTAAGGTTAGAACAATCGCGCCGATTGAGAATCTTTCAGCTTGCATCTACTGTGGTTCTTCTAATCTCAAAAAGGATGGTGTGCGCAAGAACAAAGCTGGAACAATCCAGAAATTCTTTTGCCGAGACTGCCACAAGTACATGACATTCAACATCGGATTTGAAAGAATGAAGCACAATCCCCAAGCAATCACAAGTGCCATGCAACTGTACTTTAGCGGAGAATCTCTAAGAAACACCACAAAATCTCTGAAACTGTTAGGCGTGGAAGTCTCACATAAGACGGTTTTCATGTGGATAAAGAAGTACACCCGATTAATGCAGAATTACGCAGAAACAATAGTTCCAAAAGTTGGCGATACATGGAGAGCAGACGAAATTTACATGAAGGTAAGAGGCGACCAAAAGTATCTCTTCGCTATGATGGATGATGAAACGCGGTTTTGGATTGCTCAAGAAGTTGCTGAAACAAAAGAGAAACATGATGCGAGAACGCTGTTTTTCAGGGCTAAACGGCTAATGGAGAAACAACCGAAAACCCTCATAACTGATGGTTTGCCGTCTTACTCTCTTGCTTGCGAACAGGTGTTTGAGGGAACAGAGCATATCCGAAAAATTACATTGAAAGGCAAGGTACACAACAACAAGAAAATGGAGCGCATGAATGGCGAGATACGCGACAGGGAAAAGACCATGCGTGGTCTTAAGCGGAAACGCACTCCTATCCTTCAAGGCTACCAACTATTTCACAATTACATCCGACCACATGAAAGTCTAAATGGGCAAACTCCAGCGGAGAAATGCGGAATAAAGGTTGAAGGACAGAACAAGTGGCTTACTCTAATTCAGAATGCGCAACAGACGAAAAGTAACAGGGAGATGCAACAGACACAGAGGTAACAGAACCAATCTGCATAGACTTCTGCGAGCCTTGGAACTTTTGCTTGGAAAAGACTATATACCCCCCTTTTAAATAGTTTAAATAGGTTCTGTGTAGTTGTCGGTTGATGGTTTTCTTTGTGAAAAATCGGTTGATACTACGAGATACTAAAAACATTCGATTTAGGTTACGGCAACACTAGTTCTACTTTCTTTTTGTCAACGTACAATTTAAACTTAGCAAGAATATCCATACCGATAACACAAGGTGTGACCCTGATTAATTGTTCTCGCTCCTCAGGACTCACATTTTCTGGAATGCAGACTACTTGAAAGCCACTGCCAAAAGTAATTTTGTGTAAATTAGTATCGGAACCAAATATCAGATGCACCGGGCGATTTATTATTTTGTTTTTAAACATTCCACCGAATCCAAAACAATCACCGCGGAAATCAGGAAGCATATAACAATCTATTCCCGCTAGCGTAGCTTCTTTCTCTGTAATTGCTGAATAGGAAGAGCCTGTATCAATTAGAAAGTTTATTGTCTTGCTACAATGAAAAAATGGTACCTCAAAAAGAAGGGGTATTAGCGGGCGCTTTTGCACTATCGTCCCGATGAATTTGACCGTGTTTTCCATCTTCTAAATTTAGAAGAACATCGCTATTTGCTTTGAGTTCATGAACTCAATTAACGCGCTCTGCGAGTCTTCTTTCTTGAGAAGTTTCTTTATTTGGTCGTAGGTACTGCCCTTTGCCACAACTTCTTTCCTTTGAACCACAATCCACTGATTAGCGTATTCCTTCTTTAAGCAGTCATAGTTCTTGTTAAACCATTCAAGGTTTTCCCTTGAAAGCCTCAGCATCTCCCCTTTCTCCATCCTTACCTTCTCCATCTTGTTAGCCATGACTTGGGTGACTCCTCTTATGTCCTTATTGGTGATTTAAATTTTGCCGTTTGTTAATGGTGTATTAATATTTAATACATACGCTTAAACCTTACGGTGATGGATTGTGAGACAGACTAACCATCAATAAAAGGCTTACTCGCCAAACATACCATTGCTAACGTTTGTCTGGCAGATTATGTCACTTTGTGGCTGCTATGATACAGTCACAAGTGCTGCCGAGTCTAATTAGACGGTTACTGAGAAGATGAGTTGTTCTTACTTGAGCTCTGAATCAAGGTTAACCACTTGTTTTTGCCTTCTACTTTTATTCCGCATGCTTCAGCTGGGGTTTTTACGTTTAGGGCTATTAGGCACTTCAGATACTGCACTTGTTTACAGGGTGCATTTTGGATTTGAGCCTGAAATAGTCTTCACGTTAAGTGAGTTTTGCTTTGTAAAGTAAAGTCTTTTATTTTTGTGGCGTTTGAAGTGTTGAATGAGAATGGGGAGGAAAGTTCGCGTTGAAAAAGCCGAGTTTTGGCGTGTTTCTTCCGTTTTATGCGTTGCAAGCAGAAGCGCGGAAAACTTCACTATTTGGCCGTCTCCACAGCATTGTACTGGAATGTGAGCGGTCAGGGTACGATTCGGTGTGGCTTGATGACCACTTGATGTTCAGGAAAACGCCAATTCTCGAGTGCTGGACGACGCTTTCGGCGCTCGCCTCGGTTACTACGAGGATACGGTTAGGCACCATGGTAACATCCACCGCTTTCAGGAACCCCGCGTTACTCGCCAAAATGGCTGCCACAGTCGATGTCATTTCAGGCGGAAGGTTAGAGTTCGGCATCGGCGCAGGCGTCCAGAAAGAAGAGCACGATGCTTACGGGTTTCCGTTTCCAGAGCCAAACATAAGAATAGAGCGCATGAAGGAAGCGGTGGAAATCATCAAGAAACTGTGGACTGAACAAAAGGCGACTTACAAAGGAAAACACTACCAAATAGCAGAAGCGGTTTGCACGCCCAAACCCGTGCAGAAGCCTCATCCGCCCATAACCATCGGCGGCAGCGGAGAAAAACACACCCTAAAAGTCACCGCAGAGCACGCTGACAGACTCGACTTCGGCTACCTGCACACACTAGAACAGTACAAGCACAAACTGCAAGTCCTAGAAAAACACTGCAAAGCGGTGGGCAGGGACTTCAGGAAAATTGAGAAGTCATGTTGGCCCGCAGGACAAATAATCATCGCCCCAAACCACAAAGAACTTGACACTAAGGTTCAGCGCCTGAAGCCGAAGAACATAACACGGGAAGACTTCGAGAAAGACAGCCTTGCCGGCACTCCAGACGAGTGCACGGCGAAACTGCAGCCTTACGTTGACTTGGGTGTGACGCATTTCATGATGTACTTCGCAGAACTTCCCGAAACGAGTGGCTTGCGCTTGTTCGCGGAGACCGTTGCCAAAAACCTGCAGTAGACAAAGCACCTTACTTCTGGATGGTTGTTCCATTCCAAAAAATCAGCTTATCATATGGCAAATTTATTCTTTGACCGTCAATCCTTGTTTCGTAAACGATGTCCAAGTTTAAGCCATAAGTTGCCAGCAGAGCGTTCGTGTCGTTCCACACTTTAGCAGAAAGTTCATCCGCATGCCAAAGCCCCCATAACGTGTCGTTTGGACCGCGGAAACCGTAACCGTAATCTTTAGGTAGCACATAAGCGGTGTCCGCTTGGTAACCTTTCATGTTATGGTTCGTGTTCATGTAGTTCCAGAACTTTTTCATAGCATCAAAATGCTCAGGCGTCAAGATTCCGTATTCAGTAAGAGCAGTGAAATTGCCTGGCGAATTGAAAACAACTATGTACTTAGCACCGTTCTGGTAGGCTAAAACCATGTTGCTGTAAAGTTGCTCTGCATCCTCCAAATACGGCGGTTGCTCGTACTTCCAAGTTATAATCGCGCCCCAATCCTTGCCAAAAGTCTTCGCTGCTCCTCTGCAAAGAGCAACCGTCAACTGCCTGCTCTGGTTCCCCACAAACTCCCCAAACACAACATCGTAACCACCCAAGTAGTCATACCAGTAAAGTGCATAGTCAGAAACAAACAGTTTAGGATGAGGCGGATCGTACCAATCAACACTAATTGTCAAGGGACCGATTAAGGTGGACACAAAAATTTCTGCCGCTTCACTATTGCTTCGCGCCTCAAGGACAAGAGGATGGTACTTATCTATTTGCTTCCCGCCTACCTCGTCGAAAAAGTAAGCTCCAAGAAACTTATCTCCCCACCTGTCCGCATTCCTGCTGAAAAATTGCGGGTCTGGACCACGCGGTGGCAGATACTCCACTTCTGCGAATCCCACGTAAACGATGAAGTAAAAACCTTTCTGATACAAGTAATCGCAGGCTTTCGTCAGCTTTGTCGTGTTCATGGTCACGTTCAGCGAGCCCAAAACAATCAAATTAGCGTATCCCGCAACTGCATCAGCGACTTTGATAACATCGTTTTCATCGCCGTACGCCACATCCACACCCACAAACACCCCAGGTTTGCCTGTCACTTCTTTGATGAGCAAGTCTGCACCAAACAGCGTTAGCAAAAGCCCAAAAACCAGAAAAACCACAGAAACAGTTAGAATGGCTTTTCTTGCGCTTTTCCCCTGAAAAGATGAGAACCTCAAAAGAAAACTTTCCTCCCTGGTCAATCCACTGATAATAGTGCTGGACCTCCAAAAATGCGTGGCAATCTCAGAATGGAATTCATTATGATTCAATCTAATTTTCAGCTTAAAAAACTAACGCTAGAGTAAACACGCCCAACGCCATGCTGGCTAATTCCTTTTAAGCACGAAACATCAAACTATCCCGTCAGAGGCACAGAAATGTTTTCCACGGGCAAAGCTTTACCTAAAAAACTTTACCTGCTGGGCGTAGTGGTGATTTTTGCCGCTGTCTACTCGCAATACTTCATTTCCTTGAAAGGCGCACTTGGCTTCCTCGTAGTATACGGCATCCCCATCGCGGTCACAAGTCTATTCTTCGGCAGAGAACTCCTCCAACGAGCAGGCAAAAACAACAGGGCAGCTTTCAAACTTGGCTTAGGCTTATTCGGAGCCCTCACAGTAGTCGGCATTTTTCTTTCCATCATAGCCCTAGCGATAATACTGCGCCTAGACCCGCAAGCCGCGAACCTTCTCAACAAGCCGAACCCCGTGCTTGACGTGCCGCAAGACGTAGCTTGGATAATGGTGGCAGTCTCAATACTCGTAGTAGGTCCAGCTGAAGAGTACCTTTTCAGAGGCTTCCTGTACGGCGGTCTCCTCAGCATCTCCAAAGGAAAACACTGGCTCCCCCTTGTAGTGGTGTCATCCTTGCTGTTTGCCATCGTGCACGGATACTACGCGGTCACGTACGGAGCAGCCTCAGTTATACCCTTCATAACCTTGGTAACCTTCGGCTCAGCCATGGCAGTAACCTACTACTGGACCGGCGGCAACATCCTCGTGCCCGCGGTGATTCACGGAGTATACGACGCCATAGGCTTCCTCGGCGTAGCCACGACCACAGACATAAGTTTGGCTTTGAGATTAGCGTTCATAGCAATTGGCGTAGCCTTCGCAGTCGTCTACCTTCCCAAGAAGATTCGCATATTACGCCTTACTCCTGAAACAAAACCTGAAACTGCGCCGCCTCCACCACAGCCGCCTCAGATGTAAAGCTTTTGAGGCGTCAGAGATAAATTCGGTGATAGGCTCAGGACGCATGTTAACTTAAATATTATCTTGTGTATTCATATATCATTCATGAGGGACTGGCGTGACTGAACGAAACGTACGTTTAAAAATAGCTGTATTCTTCGCCCTAGGAATAATCGTGGGCGCTGGTTTACTCCAGCTTTACTCTAGCATGATTCAGCCAAGTTCAGCGCCACCCTTAAGCCTAGACCAGATGTACCAAAACGCCATCGAAGACGCCATAATTGCCAAGCCAAGCGAAATCTACGCTGGTCTCACACCCATCGTGGAGTCCAATGGCAACTTGAGTTGGCAAGGTGACCCGGGAAACAAAAGCGTGCTCGTGGTTACGTTCACAAAGTACACCTCTAGCTATCCCGTTGGCGCCCCTGTGAACACGACGTGGGGCGAGACTTGGGTTACGGTGGTTCCTGAAATCAAAACATTCTTCAAGGAACATGTGGACCCCAACGTAAATGTTACCCTTAGAACGCTGCAACTGCTAGGTTTGCCGCCGAACAACGCCAACACGTACTTTGTGGAGTTGTGGGCGAGTCCGCAGTTGCTTTTCCGCCCAACGCCAGACAACGACATCAACGACACTGTGGCACAGTTTGCTTTTCCAGCTTCCGCAACTCCCGAATACAGGCAGTGGTTTAACAGCAACATAATTTACTCGTATTTTCCCGAACGTTACCCATGGACTAGGCTGGGGTACACGTATGACTGGGGAAACTCTAATTCGCATGTAGGGTTAAGCGAGTTTGTCCTCAAACAAAATTCAACAGTCATCGTTAAATCAGTAACGCCCACAGCAGACTATTTAAGCAGCAGCGGCTAAAAAACAACTTTAGGTGCACTAAGAGTTATGAATAAGCCAAAAACACTAGCGTACATCTTAGTCGCAGTTCTAATCTTGTCAATAGGGATTAACGTCTATCAGTACAGTCAAAATCTGGCTCTTAACAACCAGAAAAACGACGCGAATACAAAGCTGGAAATATCTTCCGCACTAACTCAGCTGCAATTCCAGATGAACACTGAACTGGAGAAACTTGACCGTAACCTTCTTTCGGCGTGCACGCAGCTTTCCGCAGTTGGACTGCAAAGTAGTCAAGCTCGAACTGTATTGCGTGAGTTAGCTGCAAACAACTCGCTGATAGTAAACGCAGCAACCGCGGATGCTAACGACGTACTCGTAGCCGTGGAACCAAGCCAATACAGCAGCATTGAAGGGGCAAACATCAGCGACCAGGAGCAGAATATTCGGTTGCACGAAACCATGAGACCTGCCATGAGCAACACAATCCCCTTAGTAGAGGGCTTCGATGGCGTAGTCATGGTGGCGCCCATATTCAATGCCAACGGAACATTCGTTGGGTCTTTAAGCATAGTCATTCAGCCCAGTGCCTTGTTGAACGCCACCATCGCACCCGCTGTTGAAGGTATGTCATATACGTTGTGGGCGATGCAGACTGACGGGCGCATAATATATGATGCTGATCCTGCGCAAGAGGGAAAAATGCTCTTCTCCGACCCAATATACGCGAACTATCCCGATCTCTTAACGCTGGGGCATCAAATATCCAGTGAAAACGCAGGGTACGGCACGTATCAGTATTACAAGACTCTAGCGTCTGGGCAACTGGTGAAGAAAGAGGCGTTCTGGTCAACCATAGGAATCTACGGCACAGAATGGCGGCTAGTAATAATCCACGTGGTGAACGCATAACTTTTTATCTGCACGGCGAACTTCGTTGGAGGTCAGAGTTTGTTGCTCTGCAGCGCCTACCCCCTCCCTTCTATATAGGTTCAACTTCGCTTAGAACCTGCTAATTCACTTCCAGGTCTGCGAGAAAGTTTTTAAGTGTTGATTCCGAAGTGAGTTTCGTTGAATGTTTATGTTTTTCAAACAAATTCAGCAGCACAGCGACAATTTCTCTTACATCATAGCAGAAGACGCTACACACGAAGCGGCGGTTTTGGACCCAAGTTTTAACGCTGGCGAAATCATGCGCATCCTGAAGACTGGAAACTTTACGCTGAAATACATTATCAACACTCATGGCCATTCGGATCACACTGCAGGCAACCAGGAGCTGCAGTCCGTATTCGGCGCGAAAATCGTGGCGCACAAGCTGTCAAAAATTAACGCTGAAGTCAAAGTGAATGACGGCGACACCATCCACGTAGGCAACGTTTCGATAAAAGTCATTTACACTCCCGGGCACACAGCCGACAGCATATGCCTACTCGTCGATGGCAAAAAACTCCTGACAGGAGACACCCTTTTCATAGGTGAATGCGGCAGAACAGACCTGCCCAGCGGAAACTCTAGAAGCATGTACGACAGCCTTTTCAACAAACTGCTAAAACTCAGCGATGACGTTGAAGTGTACCCTGGGCATGATTATGGGCTAAAACCGTTTTCCACGATTGGCGAGGAGCGGCGCTCGAACTACGTTTTGCAAGATAGAAGCCTAGAAGAATTCGTAAGTTTCATGAGCCAACCTTAGCTTTCACCTTAGCTGCAAAATGTGGTTTCTTCGTTTTCGCCAAAAACAGGTTCACTGAAGATTCAGTGGGGTTTAACCAGTACGGAAGAGATTTGCAAACGCATTGATATCCAGCAAGGTTTTAGAGCGCAAATTTGACGCCGTTAGCTCGTCTTAACACAGTTTTAGCCTTTCCCGTTCTGGACATGACATGATTATTCCTGTAAAAGAAAATTTAGTGTCAATAAGTATTTTAACAATCAAATATAGAATTAGCAGTCGATGGCTTCGAGAAACCAGTAAAACTCACGATTAAAGACAAAATATAAAAGCCATCGAAAAGGAATAGACCATTATGTCCATGATGCTGCGGCAAGAACGCAATTTCCGTTTCCTCGACAAGGCCCAGTTGCTAAAGTTAAGAACGAAAGCCATGCGTTCTGGCATGTGGTTCAAAGCATTGCAGAGAATAGACAGAGTACTTGTTAATCTAACGATAAAAGTTGCCAGCAACGTTCGCAGCTTCACTTTAGCCAAAAGCATCCTCACTATAACGCGGAAGTTAGGAGAACTCCTTGAAACTAAACTCTCACGCAACATGAGAGCAATTGGTTTTCCGATAGCGCGCAAAATCAGCATGTTCGCTCAAAAATGGGGTAACAAAAGCGCAAAAGAATGGGTAAGCGATATGGGCTTTGTCCAGTACCTAGCAATTATGAATATTAGTGGGCATCCCTTAAAAGCTTAGTGCGGAATAAAATGATTCACAAAGCAGGAAAAACATGTCTGTGACTAACTTAGATTCAACGAAGTTACCATCATTATTCACGTTTAGATATTCAGTAGTTTACCCGATTTGGCTACGGTTTTCGCCAACAGAAACCCACTATTTCTTCCAAGGCACTAAGCGGCAAATGCTCATACCGGAGGAATTGGTCACATGAACATCTTCGCGATCATTTCCGCCGTTTTGCTTTCTGTAATCCTCTTTTGGGCAGTCTACCACGTACGCATCTTGTTTGCTGGCATCAGAAGCAAGCAAAAGCGTAACCATGAAAACATCGGTGAGCTTCCCAAGTTTTCCATTATTGTGCCCGCTAAAGATGAAGGTGTCGTTATCGGTCGTTGTCTGGATGCTTTACTGAACGTGGATTATCCTAAGGAAAAATTGGAGATAATAGTTGTAGACGGTGACTCAAAAGACCAGACGAGGGAAATATGCGCAGATTTTTCTCAGAAACATCAAGATATCGTTAAAGTAATCTGTGAAACGGCGTCAAACGGCAAGCCTGCAGCTCTAAACCTTGCCCTGCCGCACTTAACAGGTGAGATTGTGGGCGTTTTTGACGCTGACAGCGTTCCTGAAAAGGACGTGTTATGGAAGATAGCATCGTACTTTCAAGACCAGTCAGTAACGGCTGTGCAGGGAAGCACCATCTCCGTAAACGAAAAGCAAAACATGTTGACGAGAGTCGCCGCAATGGAAGACAAAGCATGGTTTCAAGGACTCCTAAATGGAAGGGAGAAGTTGAAGCTCTTTGTCTCATTTACCGGAAGCTGTCAATTCATCCGAAGCAGTGTATTGAAGGAAATGGGCGGTTGGGAGGAGTCTTCGCTCGCTGAGGATGTTGAATTGGCCTTGAAACTTACTAAGAAAGGGCACTCAGTGAAATTTGCTTCAGACATTTGCTCAGGGCAGGAAACACCTAGCAATTTAAGAGGCTTGGTCACACAACGCACCCGCTGGTACAGAGGGTACATGGAAGCGGCACTAAAGTACGGATCCCTCCTTAAGAAATACAATAGAAGGACTATTGACGCAGAAATTTCGCTTATCGGTCCCTTCATTATGCTCGTATGCCTCGCCAGTTACGTCAATTGGGGACTTAGCCTACTTTTTTCCGCTGAAGACAGCCTGTTTCCATTCTCTGCTGCTCTAGTCGTGGCGCTTACCAGTGTAACTTTGATTTCACTCGGTATATCAATGGTCTTCATGGTGAAGCCAGTGAAACTGAAAAACATTCTCTGGGTACCGTTCGTTTACGTGTACTGGTTCGTGCAGATGACCATCGCTGGATGGGCTTTCCTCAAAATTCTGTTTCGAAGACGCAAAGTGTGGGGAAAAACTGTCAAAAAAGGGTTTGTGACCCAAGGTTCCTTCTCGCGAAAAGGGGCAGAGTTGAGGGTCTGTTTCATATCATCTTACCCACCTAACCGCGCTCGACTAAGCGAGTATGCTCAAAGCTTAGTGAACGAACTGGCAAACAGACCAGCTATTGGCAAGATTTACATTTTAGCCGATAAAAGCGTCCATTCAACGGAGACTTTGAGTGAAAACCCCAAAGTTAAGGTATTAAGGATTTGGAAGCCAGACAATTACCTTTCAATACTTAGCTTATTAGTATGCATCTTGAAGTTGAAGCCCAACGTAGTGCACTTCAACGTACACTTCCAGAGCTTCGGAAAAAGTAGGCTTGCCAACTTCACCGGTTTATCTCTCATCTTCTTCTGCCGCCTTCTAGGTTTCAAAGTCTTAGCCGAAGTGCATAACCTAGGCGAGAAAGTGGATCTAGAGAAAGTTAAACTGAAGCCCAGCGTCCTGAACAAGATGGGAATCCTTGTGGCCACTAAACTGATACTTTCAGCTCCACGAGTAGTGGTGACTGTGCGGTCGTATGTTGACTATCTAAACAAGCGTTACGGTCACATGGGCGTTCAGTACATACCTCATGGCACATCGGTAGGCAACTATTCGTCCATAGACCCTGAGGAAAAGGTCATATTAGTGTTCGGCCACATGGGACCGTACAAAGGACTCACGTTAATGATAAAAGCTTTTGGAGAACTACGCCGAGAGAAAAACAACGTTAAACTTGTCGTCGCAGG
>CAYGVV010000009.1:0-17049 GCA_964353395.1 uncultured Candidatus Bathyarchaeia archaeon
GCCATGGGAAAAGCAAGAATGACCGAAAAAAGACTTAAAAAGTTCCTTGAAAATCATATAAAACTGAAAATAGACCTTTTGGATTTTTATTTATATACGAGAAGATTTTTAGACTCGCTCAACATGGTTATCAAAATGCACTTCATAAATTTGGGTAGAAAGAACCCTCAAATGAAGGACTCTGTTAGGTTTCTTCTCAAAAAGGATAAATTAGCAGAATACAAACGAGGAATTGACTTCGGGTTTTTCGATGGTTTGGAGAAGAAGATTTCTTGGATAAAGGCTTTCAGAACAAGTAGAAATGGATTGTTGCACTTCAATGATTATTTTGTTTTCACGACTACCGAAAAAGGTACTTGGGGTTATGACATAATGGATATTACAAAGAAATCTTGGGGAACGAAAACGGTCAAAGATATTTCGGAAGAACTGCAAAAAATAATCGACAGTCTAACAGACCTTATCGAATACATTTCTACTCATTTACCAAAACACAGTTAATCCCTATTCCCCCACCCCTTCCGAATTTTTTATTTTCCTTAAGGCATTTCTAAAAAAAGCTCTTAAACTCAACCTCTTTTCAGAACGCTTCAGAATTCTATTAGAAAAGCCTTTATCTAAATTGTTTCAAAAAGCCTTAAGGTGCTCTGAGTAAGTCTTAGCAAATTGAACCTGAAAAGCTTATGAAAATCTCCTAATTTCTGAGAAAAATCAGCTCCAAAATAGTTATAGACTGAAAACTTGCCTTATGTGCGATATGTTAAAAGTCTTTTCCAATGGAGTTCTTTTGTCACAAAGGTTATAGACATAGAATTGACTAAAGGTTAGAAGGGAAAAAGGATGACCATCCACGATGAATTAGTGCTTAAACTCATTGAGCCTGACCGACTCGGAAAAGCGACTGGATATGTAACCAAGATTGTTGGCTCTAAAGACATAAACTATGAATTGGAAGAAACGTATTGGAATCAAGGTCATCAAGAAGCTGTAATGAAGACTTTTGTGCGGATGTCGCCAGACATAGTTGTTCACAGCATTTCATCGAGCAAAACCACAGCTATTGAATTAGAGAATGACGAACATTGGGATTTTGGGCATTCTCTTCGTCAAATCCGAAAATATAAGAGAAATAGGAATTTCCAAGAGGTTGTTGTAGTTATACCCAAAAAGTATGAACGCTTCGCAATCTTATATGTAAAACAAGGGTTCAAAGTCCATCTTTGGAAAGCAACAAAACTAATGGAATGCAATAAATGCGGAGAAGGTCCGAATGACAATAAACCAACAAAATGCAAAACTGTTGGTTGCAAAGGAGAACTTGAGTTAATAGGAATAAAAGACGTGGAATTCATGCCTTTTGAAACTACCACGGACAAGACTTAGGATAGAACTTAGTTCCATTTTCTTTTTAAATTACTTCTCAGCATCTTAGACTGAGGAAGACTTAAAATGAAAAGAGAAACGGAAAACTCTTCCGATGTTTTAAATAGAAAGGAGTAGGTCTCCGAGAGCTGACAGCCGCAAACCCAACCTTCAGGTCTATTTATACTTTCTATACATAGGGGGCTATAGTCTGCTCCAAGCAACAGAGTTGGAATCTTCGAAACCAGAATCTGCCAAAGCTGACCTTTCCAGACCTTTCCGCTCCTTTTCAAGCCTTTTCAAACCGCGGGAAAAACCCAATCCACAACCCAATTTTGAAAACGAAACCAAAACACAAACTATTTTCAGCGATAGGGGGTATAGAAGAAAAATCGCAACAGAGCACAACCAGCAGACAGCAGCAGAAACGCGCAAACCGCACTCTTCAGCAGCAGACAGCAACAGAAAAGACCCAATTTACAACAAACGAAAACCCAACCCCAACAAGAAACTATTAAGCCTTATCAAAAAAATCCTCAGTATAGCAATAACTGCAGGAACTATCACGATTATAGTTGTGTCATTGGTGGTTGTTCTCAGGAAAAAGCGGCATGCAAAGTGAATCTGAGAACTAGCACGTTCGCCTTTTTTCCTTTACCCCTTTTTATCCATTAAAGATGAAACTTGTAGTAAACCGTATGTAACTTGTGTAATGGACAAATCCTATTATTCAAAAACCCATGCTATATTGGTTCATGAACTTCAGCACAAGAGCTTCAACATCGCCGATGCCCAGCAGCCTAAAACTGATTGAGGACAGGCGAATCGTATTGAACAAGATTGAGGTGACCTAATTTGGGAACAGAGATTCGCACTTTCACCACGTTAAAAGAAATAACTGAATTCCTAGTTGACCAAGGAGCCCAATACCGAGCATTATTCGAGGATTACAGCCAATGGCTTGGCTCACTCCTGCGGACCTGCGAAGACGCGCACAAGAATGAAGACTGGTACCAGAAGTCAGCCGCTCTGCAGAAAAACCTGAAAGGCCAAGCTAAAAAAGCTCCCGAACCGAAGGCGAAAGGAAAGAAAGGAGGCGGAAAAGGAAAGAACGCTGAATCCTCGTGCTGGATTCAATCTGGCAACGTTATGCTCTCTTCCACCGAACAGGGTCAAGTTGAAATATTGTTTGAAGCAATCGAGAAAATCAATGGCAAGATTCAGGAGCTAGAAAAGTTTAAGGCAGCAGTCCAGCAGCTTGAACGTATCGGCTTAGGGAAGAACGTCAACTACGTCGTCTATGTTGAAGATGAAATTCCGAAAAAGATAGTGCTGCGCGCAAAGAGCAACTTGCCTGAGGAAGAAGGGTTTAAGTTCGCCACGGAGCTTTCAGTTGCAGGAGTCTTCGCCGATTTCGGCAACAAGTGAAAACCCTTTCCAGCTTTCTTCCAGTTGAGGGCAAGATACAAAAGTTAAATATGAAATAGTTCGAAACAGTGTAGAGGGAATCAATCATCTGCCCGAAATATTCAGTTTCAGGCGTCACCGTCTCTATTCGCATAGACAGCATACAAGCTGAAAGAACGGGTCAGTTTCTGCCGACGGAAGACCTTTTTTTCGACGTGAACGCGAAGCTTGAAGAGCAGAAGAAAAGCGGCGACGAAGTTACCCTCGGCTTTAATCTTTCCATAATCACGAAACCCAACGTGGTCCGATATTCAACGTCGGGTAATGTGACTCTGGAAGGCAAACCAGCGGATGTTAAGAAAAAGTTAGAGGTTAACCCTAAGACCAAGATTCCCCAGATACTCTTCACGGTTTACCAGCACGTCTTTAACTCCATCTACATGCTAAGCTCAATTCTGAACACGCCTTATCCGCCGCCGGACCTGCTGCATCCCATGGCTGAAAAGATTCAGATACTGCAAACACCTTCGCAGTCGCAATCCGAAAAAACTGGGTCTCCAGCACAACCACCGATTCAGACAGTGCCAACTCCCGCTTCTGCAACTCCAACGGCTGCGCCTGCCACAGGCGAAAAACCAGCAACCACCTAAGCATGAAACGTTTTCGAGAATTTCTCAGCTCTCTTTGTCAGGTTTTTAGTGCAGCATTACTCTTAAATTGATTCAAGTGTTATGTGTCATTATGGATACACTAATTGATGACATCGGCAGTTTCCCATTGCCAACAACTGTGGACGGGGGAACATTCAACAAGGCATACCGCGCTGCACGGGACGCTATGAGCAACGGGAAAAACGTCACTCTAGACCCGCTTGTGAAGAAGAACTTCTGCGATGTCACACTTGATTCCTTCAGGAGAAAACTCCGCACACGACTCGACGTAGTTAACTTCCCACAGCAGTACAACGGGATAAACCAAGTTGGCGACGCAATTCACAAAGCCATGGAGAAAGGCACCTTCCTCGTTGAGGAGAAAGACGCGTTCCTGCCAGAAGTGCGCCTAATCGGCGAAGAGGCAAAAAGCCTCAGCGAGGAATTCGGAAAGAAAATCTTACTACGAGTATCCCTGTTCGGTCCCATGGAGCAGTACCTGAAAGAGATAGGCACGGTACCTTACAGTGACGTTCTTGAAAGTTTCGCGGAGACCATCAGACGCTTCGCCAAGAACAGTATCTTAGACACCAAATACATCAAGACCGCTGTCGTGTCCATTGATGAGCCAAGCTTCGGGTTCCTAAACATCGCCGCAGAAAGCGACGTAATCTGCAAGGTCCTAGAGAAAGCCTTTGACTTCCAAGGCGCAACCCGCCAAATTCACCTTCACTCGTCATCGCGGCTCCCTGACTTGTTCAAAGTGAAAAACCTCGACGTGCTCTCGTTCGAGTATGCAGCCTCTCCAAAGAACATTGAAGGCATCTCCAAACGCATGCTTGACGACGCAGACAAGCAAGTGCGCGTGGGCGTTTCAAGAACTGACATTGACTCCATAACCGCGGAGCTCAACGACAAAGGCATTACAAAACCCATCGCAGAGCAACTTGTGGAGAATGAAGAAGTCATCAGGAAAAGGTACATCTTCGCCAAAGAAAAATACGGCGACCGCATGACTTTCACTGGACCCGACTGCGGTCTCGAAAGCTGGCCCAGCCAAGAAGCAGCCCAACTCTTGCTGGAGCGAACGGTTAAAGCCGTGAAAACAGCCCAAGTAACGCAAATCTAAAATAACCAATTACTCAACATTACATTACGTAGGGGATATTGATGGGATTCTTCAAGAAACTCCACAACAAAGTAACACCTCCAGACGCAAACGTAGAGCTAAAACTAAACAAGTACGCTTTTTCTTTAGGCGAAAACGTGGAAGGCTCCTTGGCGCTTTCTTCAAGAGAAGACTTTGACGCCACCGAAGTCCGCTGCGAAATTGCCTGCACAGAAGAAGCCAAAACCATAAGATTGGAGTACGACCCAGCCATACGCCGTTCCATACCAAGAGAAGTCATGCAAACCGCAGTTCTCTTCTCAGCAAAGCCCGTGCTGAGTGCAGCTACACACTTCAGCAATGGTGAGAACCGCGAGTTCCCCATAAAAACGAGCATTCCCCCTGGAGCGCGACTTACTTATCAGGGAATCGACCGAAAAGTCACATGGACCATCAAAGGCGTCATTGCGGTGGATGGCAGACCCGATGTTAACACACACACGGCAGAATTACAGGTCGTTCAACCAACTGCAACGGTGACGGCAGGTCTGGTGGTTAAAGAGGTAATCCGAGAGATAGTCCGAATTCCCTGTAGATACTGCTCAACGTTGTTTGACCAAGTTGAAACTACGTGCCCGAACTGCGGAGCAAAAAGAACTGGCTGAGAAAACTCGTTTTTGTCTATTCTTGAGTTTTCGCTGCTTCCTTCTTTGCTTCGCTGCCTGTTTGACCTTTTGGCAGTTCCTTGAAGCCGTACATGCCTACTGGCGGCCAACCTGCTTCAGGCATGACTGCCGGGACCAGCATTATGGTGTTTGTGCCTGATTGTTGACCCAGCTCGTACAGGATGTTCATCCATCTGAGCCTTAAGCCTTCTTGGCTGGTCTCGTACATTTTGGCTGCTTCTATCATTTTTTGAGCTGCTTCACATTCTGCCGTGGCCAAGGTCACTCTTGCCATTCTTTCACGTTCAGCCTGAGCTTGGCGAGACATGGCGTCCTGCAGATTGGCGGGTATTATGACGTCTCTCACTTCGACTGCCGTGGCTTTTATGCCCCAGGCCTCAGTTTTTTCGTCAATGATTTCGCGCAGGTGGGCCCCAACTTTTTCCCGTTCCGCAAGTAACTCGTTGAGTGTGACCTTGCCTATTACTTCCCTGAGGGTAGTTTGTGAAGCTAGCTGTGTGGCTTGAAAATAGTTCTCAACTTGCAGTACCGCTTTCTCCAGGTCCACTGGCTTCATGTACAGGACTGAATCCACGTTCACTGGCACGTTGTCTTTCGTTAGAGTTGACTCTGTTCGGAACTGAATCGTGTCCAGCCTTGTGGAGATTCTTATGGGCGCCCTGTCGATTAGGGGTATGAGGTAAATGATTCCGGGGCCTCGCAAGCCTGTGTAGCGTCCAAGTCTCAAGATGGGCATTCTTTCCCATTCTCTCAGTACTCGGATGCCGCTTAAGAGGAAAAGCGCTATTGCTGCGGCTACGAAGGCGATTATTGCGGTTACCATTTCGTCCATAACAGTTCAACCTCAATAGTGTTATCAGTTGTTTGGAGAGTTAAGCTTTTTCCTCCGCGGGTTTTACTACGAGGAACATGCCCTCCATACCCGTGACTTCTACGGTTTCGCCGTTGATTATCCACTTGTCTTTGGCGGTGGCTTGCCAAAATTCACCCATCACTCGAATTTCGCCCTTGGGTTTCAGGTCGGTTACGGCGATGCCTCGGGCGCCGATTAAGGCTTCTAAGCCTGTTTTGACTTTGGCAAGGTTCGCTGCTAGGCCTTTGTAAAGCATCCAGGCGGCGAGGATGGCTATGGCGAGGGCTATGATTGCGAGTGCTATCTCCATTTGTGTGCTTATTCCGTAGTAGTTGACGCTTGAGAACGCTGCGATGATGAGCAATGCTCCGATGAAGGCGCAGGTTCCCCCTAGGAACGCGAGCCAAGCATGCATGCGAGTTCACTTCTCTAATATGATAGTTGGGCAGTGCCTATAAGTTTTGCACTGTTTTCGCTGAGGTGGCATGTGAGAATATTAGGTCTTTACGGGGGATGTCTTTGCTTTCAACTTTGCCTTCAAATCATGCAAGTTTTTTCTCAAAAAAAGAGGCTGTGGCTTCTTGGCTAGTTCCAGTTTCATTTAGAAAAAGGGAAGAACTGGAAACTGCCGAAGCCGCCGTGTTGATGCTGATGTGTGGTGTCGGGTTGGGGAAGTGGCTGAGTGGTCCGGGTTTCCGCAGTGGTTGTAGCGGTTCAGGCTCCATTAACGCGGGGGGCACGAAGTGGCTAATCATCGTTTTCGCCTTCCCTCGCGGTCGGAGTGATGTTGAGTTCCAGGAGTTTTTCTTCGCGGATGATGGTGAGCGTGGTTTTCTTGCCTGCTACGTCTTCGGAGAGTAGCCTTGGCAGGTCATAGAAATCTGTAACTGGTTTCCCGTTGAACGCGACGATAACGTCGCCCATGGTTAAGCCTGCTTTTTTGGCTGGCGCACCTAGTTCCACTTGGAAGACCATTACGCCTGTTTCTTGGTCGATGCCTGCTTCCGCTTGGATTTCAGGAGGAATCATAACGGTGTTGGCGACTAAGCCCAAGTAGGCTTTCCTGATTTTTCCGCCTGTGAGTAGCCTGTCGGTGATGGTTTTGACTTTGTTGACGGGTATGGCGATGCCTCTGCTCCACACGTATGCTGTGTTTATGCCGATGAGTTTGCCTTCAGCATCTACGAGTGGCCCACCGCTGAAGCCTGGGTTGAGTTTGGCGTCGGTGGCGATGACGTTTTCCATGGCTGTGCCGCGGAAGCCGCGGATTGTGCTGTCTGGGTTCGTGATGATGCCTGTGGTGGCGGTTGGTTGTTTCCTGTTGAACGGGTTTGCAAGCGCCAAAGCGAATTGTCCCGTGTTTAGGTTGTCTGAGTTGCCGAGTTCTATGGGTTCAAAGTTTCCCTGTTCAGTTTTGAGTAAAGCCATGTCGTTGTACGCGTCTGTGCCTACTACGAGTGCGTCGAAGGTTTTTTCTCCTTGTCCCACGCGGACGGTGTTGCATCCTTGGAGGACGTGGTTGCAGGTGACGATGTAGCCTTGCTTGTCTAGGACTACGCCTGTGCCTCTTGACATGCGCGCGTTCACGCTGACCACTGATTTCGCCAGTTTCTGGACCAATGCGGTGGTTGCGTCGCTGAGCGACTTTAACAATTCTAAACTGTTAACGAGTTGACTCATGATGTGTTGCACCTCTGGAGAATATAATGGGCGTGATGGTATTTGTTGACTGAGACCATGCAAGAGTCAGTCACAAAAACTAAGTCGGCATGAAGTAAGAGTCTTGGTTGCCGAAGTAGCCCACATGCCTAGCCATAGGTGCATGAACGCGTGAACTTAACTTGCCAATATGCGTCATAAGTTGATAAGCGGCTTTCAACGCGAGGTTCTGGTTGTATCCGTGCAGGAATTTGGCTTCTATCGAGAGCGCGTTCAGGGTGATTTTCGCGTCCACTTGGATGTCGCCGTCCTCCGTGACCCATTTTAACGTGACATTTTCGCTGTTTTCAGCTAAGCCGAGCCATCGAAGTAGCCCGAACCATCTGCCTCGAAGGTTCGAAACCAACTGTTCCACGGGCAGGTCTGAGGGCAGGAACGTCTGCAATAGAATAGCTCGAGATTCGCTGCTGTTGCCTGAATGATGTTTTATGCGTTTGGCAATTTCTTTTGTGACGGTGTAGCCTTCACTGCTTTTCTTCACGATGCCCTCTGCTTCGAGGCGGTCGAGAATGCGCGAGAGCGTCTCAGGATGCAAGCCCAACCTGCGTTTAAGCCCTTCGAACGTGAAGAAGTTGAACTCCTCTTCGCCCAAGAAAGCGAGGACGTCAACGTCGCGTTCGCTTAGAGACCAATCGGGAAGACCCTGCAACGTGACATCCTGTAGAGGAATTATCATAACTTATTCCAATGCATGAGCCACAAGTCTCTTTTGAACATTACTCTCCTTTCTCCATAAAACAGGATATGCGCCGAAGCAGAAACTCGATGACTTTGATTTCGTGCTCGAACCATGAGAAGTTTTAAATACTCTCTGCATACCCCTCCAAGAGTGAAGGGGATAAGAAATGGTGGATGTAATAGAAATTATCGCAATCGTAGTTCCCTTAGTGGTAATCCTGTACATAGTCATTGCGTCGCTCCGCATAGTCCGACCGACAGAAAAAGGGCTTGTTGAAAGGTTCGGCAAATATCGCAGGTTCGTTGAAGGCGGCATAACTGTCCTAGTTCCATTTAGGGACAGAATCATTAGGGTTAACATCACTGAGCGCATGACGGCTGTCCAACGGCAAGACGTAATCACGAAGGATAAGGTCTTCATGGGCGTGGACGCTGTTGTGTTCTACAAGGTGAAGCCAGATGAACTGTCAGTTAAAGCCTCACAGTATTACGTAAACGACTACCAAGCCCAAATAGACACCCTTGCCCGCACAGTCCTCAGAGACATCATCGGCGGTATGGACATGGCTACAGCTAACACTTCCAGACCCATAATCAACAAAAATCTGAAAGAAGCCTTGGATGAGCAAACCGAGAAATGGGGCATCGAAATCGTCAGAGCAGAAATCAAAGACCTTGAACCTCCAAAAGACCTCATCAAATCCATGGAATCCGTTTTAGAAGCCGATAACCAGAGACAAGCCGCGGAGAAAACAGCCATAGCCGCAGCCACGTTGGCCAGCGGCGAGAAGAACGCAGCCATCCAACGCGCTGAAGGTCAGAAGCAAGCCGCTATTCTCCAAGCTGAAGGACAGAAACAGGCAACAGTCGAAATAGCGGAAGGTGACGCCCAAGCGACCAAGCTGAGGAACGAAGCCTTAACGACATACTTCAAAGACAGCGCAATAACCTTCAAACAGCTAGAAACGGTTCAAGCATCCCTGCAGAATAACACCAAGATAATCGTGCCCGAAGGCAAAGCAATATCGCTGATTCTCAACGAACAAGAAAACCTAAACAAAGCAACTATCATACCAATACCGCAACCACAACAAAAAACCAGCAGACAAACCTGAGAAGAACAATCTTAGCGAATTGGTATGAACAGTTTTCTTTCTTAGCGCGACGGTGATGGCAGAAAACGCAACGACCAACCGGAGAATTAAAGCTGGAGAAGGTATTTCTGGAATCGGCGGCGTTGGAGAAGCGGAAGGATTTATATTCTGATTGGCAGGATAATGTTAAATCGCGCCCGCTTTGGGTTTTGAGCCGCGAATTATCCTTCGTTCGAAGTCACATCCCCTCGGGGCGGCTGCCCGGGGCGGGCAACGCGAAAAATGGAGAGAAAAGAATGAAACGGACAAGGAAAATCATCGGCGTTCTATCGTCGGCGTTGATTGTTCTGTTGGTAGGCGTGGCGATGGCGGCAATTTACCAGACGAGGACAATAAGCAACACGGTGAACGTGGCGGGATCATGGAATTTCCAAACCTACAATGATGCGGCATGCGCGCTATAAAAAAGTTTATGGAAAAACCTAAAAGTGAAATCAAACATTGATTAAGGGGGACAGCCTTGAATAAATCCATCGTGGCACTCGGAATTATTGTTTTGATAATAGGATTTTTCCTTTTCTTCATTTCTACGATTAGCGAACAATATCAAGTATCGGTTCCACAACAAATTCAATTGATTTACGACCAACAAGGATTTACAGTTTATCAAGGACAAAATGAAGGAACTTCTACCTTCAGTTGTTCAAATGGAGACGAAATCTATATAGAGGGACGCTCAGGGTCAACACGGGGACCAACAACCGCAAGCGGATGGTTTGAAATCTGGGAAGAATTATCTGACCAACTATCACAAAATGTGTATAGGGCAAGTTTCTCAGATTGGGTTCAACAGTCTTCTTGGCGTTGGACTGCTCCAAAATCGGCGAGTTATTATATCCAAATAGTCAACTCGGGTAGTCAAACTATTTACTTTTATTGGGGCGGTTATACGATTCATGCTCAAAGGCAGGTTCTTGAATGGCAAACAAGATATCCATATCAAGGCTTCGGAACCATAGGAGTTCTATTTGTAATAGGGGCAGGCATATTAATAGTTCTGAGTGCTATCAAGAGCGTGGCGTCCGGGGCGAGAGGGCGTGACCAGCGGACTGGGGCGCCGAACGCAAGCCGCATGCCAGAGGGCTGACAGAACGGGGCTCGTATGGCGCCCCGGAGCCGCGTCCCTTCAGCGTAAACACGGAGAATGCGACATCGTTAAAATGCTTATAGAATTCAGACGCCATGAGTTTGTAGATACTTGTCATTGCTTCTCGTGGAAAAGCGAAAATTTGGGATATTGTTCTCCCTATCTCGCAGTTAAGTCGCCCAAAAGCGTTGACCCTTGTTGTCAGCCTACACGGCAAATGGGGCAGAAATAAAAGCAACAAAAAGCTTAGACAAAACATAACAATAACAGTTTTAAGTGTGTTCGCCTAAGAATAAAATTGCGTTTAGTATGCCAAGACAGATAAAGTTGAAGGACATTAGTCTTCACCTACGTTTATATTTGGAGTTTACCAAAATCAGTCTGAGATTTAGTCCACGGCAATACAATAATTCAATCTATTCGGCGAATGTTAACGAAGAGCTTCTCCGACAATGGCGCTGGGAAGAAATCATGGATCCTTCATTAGGGTACAGTCCACAAGACTTAGCTTTGGACTTAACTTTGCGATTAATCAAGAAAGCTTATCAAGATTTAGCTTTTCTAAAAGACGTAAACAAGGTAATCATAAAGGTAATCATACATACGAGTGGATTAGCCCGCTTTTATTGGGATCTTGCTGAGGCAATAGGAGATCTCTCAAAGCAGGAAGTAGATTTCAGAAATATTCGAGTAAGGTAATAATAGACCGTGAGATTTCTTGAGGTTTTAGTATCGTGTCTGAGGTTTCCACGAGCATAATTAGAATATTAGGTTGAATATAATGGTATCAACCTAATATTTTCCTTTTTTACTCCTCTATTGTTTTTTGCGTCCATGCGCTTAAAAAAGGAAATAATTGACATAATCAACATAATTTGGCTTGCCCCTTGATTTTCAGCCTCCTCTGCTGATTTTTTGTTGTCCCACTTGAGTTTTGGAAAGCCGCTTTTCAGGCGGGTTACTATATATAAGGGAGGGGGTAGGCGCTTCAGAGCAGTAGACTACAGAAAACAGACCCAGCCAAAAACCAATCTTCTATACATGGAAACTATTTAAAAGGGGGCTATAGTCTGCTCCGAGCACTAGAGGACTGTGGTTATTCGAGTATTATGCGTGCGTCGACGGTTTTTGCGCCCTTCTCGTAAGCCATCACAGGATTAAGGTCCAGCTCCTTTATTTCTGGATGCTCCATCACCAGCTTCGAAACGCATAACAGAACGCATATGATGGCTTTAAGGTCTGCTGCAGGCATATTCCTGTAACCCTTCAACAGCGGATAAGCCTTCACGCCAGTAACCATTTCCATGGCATCCTGCTCTGTGATGGGTGCAACCCTGAAAGTCGCGTCCTTCAAAATCTCCACGAAAATTCCGCCTAACCCAAACATCAACGTCTGCCCAAACTGAGGATCTTTAATTGCGCCGATAATGATTTCGGTTGACTGTGGAGCCATTTCCTGAACCAAAACGCCTACAACTTGGGCTTTAGCATTGTACTTCTTGGCGTTCATCAAAATCTTTTTGTATGCAGCTTTGACTTCTTCCACGGTTTTCAAGTTAACCATGACTCCACCAGCGTCTGATTTGTGGATGATGTCTGGCGAAACAATCTTCAAAACCACCGGAAACCCAATTTGCTCCGCAAATTCAACAGCTTCTTTCTCGCTCTTAGCAACGCTAAACTTGGTGACAGGAATGCAGTATTCCATGCAGATGGTTTTCGCCTCAGACTCCAACAGGGCTTTCCTGCCTTCTTTACGCGCTTGCGCAATTATCTTGTCAATCGCATTCACACAATACACACTCCAACAGGTGCGACTGATAACCTGCAAATCGCGGTTTAAAACAGTTATGCCACGGAAAATGAAATTCTCCCCCAAAAGAAACGCCATGCTACATAGTGGCTAGAAGCGCAAACACCTTCGCATCCTCAACCATGTTCCCAATCCGCGAATACTCATCAGGCTGATGCGCAACCTCATCCACCGTGCTCCACACCACCGCTGGAATCCCAGCCTTCCTGAAGAACGCAGCGCAAGTTCCACCGCCAATCCCGCCAACACGCGCATCTATTCCTCTAGCTTGCTTGATGGCTTTCTTGAGCAACACCACCATTTCAGAATTAACGTCAACGATTTCCGGCGCGGATTGCTTCTGCAGGATTTCCAGCTGAATTTTAGCGCCAGTTTTTCTTTCGTGCTCAGCGATAACCTTGCCTATATCTGTTATAACTTCGTCCAAGTTGTAACTGGGCAAAACGCGGCAATCAAAATACACCGCATCTTCGCCTGGAACAATGTTCACGGCATCAACGTTCTTGTCCTTCCTTGTCGGTTCAAAAGTGCTGAACGGCACATCAAAATAACCATTCTTCCCATTGTACTTTGCATGCAGCATCCTGTCCAACGCCAATGCCACCTGCATACCCACGCGATGCGCATTCAAACCCTTGTTCGGCAAGCTTCCATGAGTCTGCTTCCCCAAAGTGCGAACGCGAAACCACAGGATGCTTTTCTCAGCGATTTCAATGAAACTTCCATCTTCGTTGCCGCTGTCAGGCGCAACCACCAAGTCACCCTTGCTGAACAAGCCTTTGCCGATTAGGTGCTGTATTCCCATGGTGCTTCCCTGTTCTTCATCCGCCACGAAAGCCAACGCCACAGTCCGCTTAGGCTTTAAGCCAAGAAGTTTCAGCGCTTTAACCGCGAAAACGGAAGCCACAACCGATTGCCCGTTGTCTTCGCTGCCTCTGCCATAAACCCGATTATCCTTCACCAATGGCTCGAACGGTTTTGTCGTCTTCCAAAGCGATTCTTCACCTGAGGGAACAACATCCAAATGCGTAACTATCCAAAGCCGCTTCGCATCTGTTTCGCCGCTGCAGAAAGCCACGATGTTGGGTCTTTTCCCCGAAGGAACACGCTGGTCCACTGCGTCGTAGCGTTCTATCTTGTCGAAACCCGCTTTTTCAAGAATTTCGGCGAGCACTTCAGCTTTCTGCATTTCGCCTTCACCGCCATTTTCAGGTCCCACAGCGGGAACACGGATGAGCTGCATGAGCGCGTTGACCATTTCGGGCTTAAGCTTTTCGATTTGTCCAAAAATCAGTTGACTCTGCAAGCCTTGTCCACTCAGTACTGAATGAACATGTTGGCTGTTTTAACGTTTTCCCAAAACAAAAGAAAAAGCGAAAAGCTTAGGCAGCTATGCTCTGGGGTTGTTGCTTAGCTCTTGCAACGCGCGAAGCCGCTTGATAATGTTGGGGTGAGTTGAAAGCGCTTCGATTAGCTTATCGCCGAAGGTGAGTTTCTTTGCGAGGAAGTCGTCTACAAGCTGCTGGCTGTTTCCAGTTTCAAACGCATGCAATGCAGCTGAGTCTTCGCGTGCGCGTTCTGGGTCAGCGATAAACAAGGCTTTGAAGCCGTTCAGGCTTTGCTTCCCCTGCTGCTGTTGTTGAGGTTTGGCTATTTTTGCGCTTGCGTGAACAATCTTGGCTAAGCCTGTGCTGAGTTTTTGTGCGCCGTTGTCCACAATTGAGACGCTGTGTCTGTCTGCGTAGTACTCGCGAAGCCTGCTCATGTTCAAAGTGAACAGCGTAAGCACTTGGGAGAAAGCCATGAAGGCTATGCCGATTAATGCTGCGCTTCCGCTGTCGCCTTTGCGTTGTTGTCCTCCGAACATGCCTGAGAGCATAAGCGAGTAGCCGATGAAGTAAAACAGCGCTGGCAGGAAGCTGACAACCATCATTGTTTGGACGTCTCTGTGGCGCAGGTGACCAAGTTCGTGTCCTATGACAGCTTCCACTTCGCCATCGTTCAGGTTGTTCAGCAAGCCTTGTGTGACGGCGATTCTGCTGCCTGAGACTGGGGAACCGTAAGCGAAAGCGTTTGGCAAAGGTATCTGTGCAAGCATGAGTTTGGGCGTGCTGATTCCGCTTTTCTTGCTTAAATTGTCAACCATCGCGTGTAACTGCGGGTTTTCGTCCTGTTTCATTTCGCGTGCGCGGTAGAGTGCGCCAACTAGGTATGGGGCAAAAAGCCACTGGACGATGTTGAAGACAACCACAAGGATGCCCATGGTTAAGATGTCAAATGTGCCAGCTAACGTCAAAATCAGCGCGAATACTCCAGTGGATAAGCCGAAGATTAACGCCAACGTGGCAACCATGGAAAGACGAAGTTTCCACAAATTCATTACTGCTTCACTGTTCCTCAACACACTGAAAGGCGCTTATAATGTTTATCCCAGATTAAACACAAAATAACATTCCTGCTTGCAGAGATGTTGACTGTTGTGCTCGGAAGAGTCTATAGCCCCCTTTTAAATAGTTTCCATGTATAGAAGACTGGTTTTTGGCTGGGTCTATTTTCCGAGGTGTACTGCTCTGAGGCACCTACCCCCTCCCTTATATATAGAAAGAACTTGAGAAAACGTAATTTAAGTCTGCTTTTTCCAGCGCTTCAAAACCACAAAAGCCATAAGAACAATCGCTACCGCAGCTAATGTTGAAGATTTAATCAGAACCTGATTCCAGCCAGCAGCTTTCCAATTCACTGAACCTATTTCCCTCTTCACAGTATCAAGCTCAATATACACTTGAATACTTCTGTAGCTCCACTTGTTAGCTTTCGTCTTTGACCAGCAGCTGAATCAACCTCTGGTTTAGCCTACCCTTGTCACGCTGCGTCATTGTTTTGCGGAGTATTGGGGTGTGCGGAGTCTTGTTGAGCCTTGCTGGATGGCTATCCTTCATTTGTTTCGATATGCTCCTTCATCATTCTGATTAATGCTAGTTGAAAGTGAGGAAGAGTGGATTGGGCTGGGTGACGGAGCGGTCGAGGGAGGATGTGTTTCGGTCTGTGGAAGAAAACACCCAACTAGCCCACCTGCCAAGACGTCGAGAATGAGTCCTAAAGCCAACATTTCCGCGCATTTTTTTCCCTGCATAGTTTCGACCTTTTTTGAGCCCTTGGGAGATTAGGGCAAGCGTCTTAGCAGGTGATTACAGCATAAGCCCGCTGGGTTCCACCTTCAGACTTTAGCCGTTCCGTCACCGATACTATCCCTAGGCATAAGTCGCTTTTAGCTCTCCCTGAAGAACAAAGTGTTCTCTTAGGAGAACCATGCTTTTCGAGCGGTTTCCTCGCCGATTGCCAGCATGCTGCGCCGTTTGCTTGAGTGTTTACCGCTTTTACCAGTGGTCAGAGTGCACTATCTGCTCTAACGGTTTTCTTTCAATAACTGGTCTTTTCTTTTCAGCGGCGTAGCCAAGAGGCGTCATGGCGACAACGCGTACGTTCTCGGGGACGCCGAGGGCTTCTTTGGCTTTTTTCTCGTCAAAAGCACCTATCCAGCAAGTGCCCAAGCCTTCCGCTGTGGCTGCAAGCACCATGCTCTGCATGGCGATGGCTGCGTCGATTTTCCAGAATTCTTCCCCATCGCTTCTCCGCCAGGCTTTTTCTGGCGAAGCGCAGACCACGATGATGACGGGAGCCTTGGCGAACCATTCCCGATTGTACGCCTGCAGTAAGCGTTCTTTGGCTGTTTTGTCTTTGACAACCACGAAGTCCCAGGGCTGAAGGTTTACGGCGGAAGGTGAAAGCCTTGCTGCTTCCAGAACCTTCATGAGTTTCTCGTCTTCAACAGGCTTGTCTAAGTAGCTTCTGATGCTTCGTCTTGTCTTGACGGCTTTAAGAACATCCAAACTAAAACACCCGTTAGCTATTGATGCGTGAACACTGATATTCTTTTCGTGCCCACAAGGAAACTTGTCAGTTGAATTACTCGGCTGTTCAGGAAATGCTGTTAGATTCGCAGTTTGCCGATTTCGGGAACAAGTATCTCTTTGAGTACAGCCTCTATTGCCTGGTCTGTTTGGCTTAACGTGTACTTTTTCTCGTCAAGAAACTTTTCTATGGCGTTGCTGTTGTTCTCAGTAATCTCTACTGAAAGTTTCCAGAGGTCTGACGATTTGTAATCGTTGAATATGGGCTGCGTTTTCAGGTAGTTGAATAATCTGCTTTGGACTCTCTTCAATATTGCTTCTCTGATTGCGCTCATTAGGTTCCCATTGTTTCCATGACGGGATTGCCTTTAAAGTTTTGCTAACATAGCTTCATGGAAGCAAGGGGATACATCTTGACGATGCGGAGGGATAAGTGAATTGGGGAAAGTTGGTTTTCTTTGCTTGTGTTCTTTTTTTGTTTGGGTGGGAACTCTTAAATATTCCCTATGTCATATTATTCATATCAACACACACCACTGGATCACCAATGAAAAAAACCTCACTTATCATCATTACAGCCATAACAATAGGAGTCTTGGCAGTTGCCACTTTCGGCTACTA
>CAYGVV010000010.1:0-16931 GCA_964353395.1 uncultured Candidatus Bathyarchaeia archaeon
GACCTCATCGGCATAGCCTCCATGACAGCCACGATACCCTCAGCGTTTCAATCCGCGCGAACCGCGAAAGAGGCCTGCCCCGACAGCAAAGTCATCATGGGCGGTCCACACGCCACCTTCGCCGACAACCAAATCCTCACCGAGGAAAAGTCGGTTGACATCGTGGTGCGGGGCGAAGGCGAACTCACGCTTCTGGAGCTTGCGCAGAACGCTGCCGACCCAAAAACTTTGCCGGCGACTCAGGGCATAACTTTCAGGAACAACGGGCAAATAGTCAAGACGCCGAACAGACCGTTCATAGAGGATTTAGATGCGCTTCCGCGTCCCGCTTACAAGTTCCTCCAGATGGACAAGTACAGGATATACGGCAAAATCTTCCTTCCAATCATGACCAGCAGAGGATGCCCCTTCCAATGCAGCTTCTGTGTGGCTTCGCAGATGTTCGGCGCAAAATTCCGCGGAAGAAGCCCAAAAAACGTCGTTGATGAACTGGAATGGCTGCGAAACGAGTACAACGCAGAAGGGATAAGCTTCCACGATGACACGTTGACGCTGGACAAAAAGCGGATAATCGACATCTGCGACGAAATTATCGCTCGCAAAATCAAGATTTCTTGGGGTTGCCAAACCCGCGTTGACACGGTTTCGGAAGAGATTTTAGCCAAGATGCACAAGGCAGGCTGCAACGAAGTCTCCTTCGGCGTAGAATCAGGCTGCCAGAAAATTTTGGACGCCGTGCACAAGAAGTTCGAGCTCAGTCAGGCTGAGAAAGCCATCAAATGGGCAAAGAAAGAAGGATTATTCGTGGCTGTTTCCACCATTATAGGTTATCCAGGGGAAACTAAAGAGACGATGCAGCAGACGAGTGATTTGATGCGGAGAATTGAACCCGACGACGCCTGGCTATGCATAGCTACACCTTACCCAGGCACGGAGCTCCGCGCCTTGGTGGAGAAGATGGGTTGGAAAAAGACGAATGACTGGACCAAGTATAACACGATGAACCCGATTTTCGAGAACCCCACTGTGCCTTCGGAAGAGTACAGTAAAATGCGGAAGAATTTCTACAACAACTTCTACACGCCGAAGTATGTTTTACGTCAGATTTCAAAAGGTTACTTCCATGGGAACTTCTACAGCAAGATAATGGCGCGAACGGCTGTGAACTACATACTCTGGCGAATGAAAAGACAATAGTTTCTCTTTTTCTGGTATTTTATGCTGTGTTATCTGCGTTTTTTGGAGAAAATCAAAGGCACGCCTACAACTGGCAGGGCTGCCATCCACAGGCTAACGTTGTGAGGACCAATGAAAGCCGGCCACACTGTCAATTTGCCTGCGCTTGGGTCGCCAAAAAGGAACGATAATAGCAGGATTATGTCAAAGTATAGTCCGACGGCTGTCACGATGACGCCTGCTTTTCTCAGGTCAAGCCCTGCAAGATTTTCTGCTTTGGAAGAGTTCTTAGCGTAAACTGCAGCGTATATCGCGAGCGAGAAGAGACCGCCCACGGTGATGACGAACTCGAACCCGTACAAGCTATACTGCCCAAGAAAACTCATCCCCTGCAGAAAAATTTCGCTCCACCACTGCGCCGTATAGTTAAACCACAACACGAAAATATTTGCCGCAGCCGCGATAAGTCCCCACTTGATGGCGCCTTGCGCTGGCTTATTCGGACCCAACTTGAAGAACAGCACAACTAGCACGGTGGACATAACTATGCCTTCCACCAAGCAAGGCAAACCTGCCTCGATTATGAAAAACTCTTGCGAGTACAAGGGACTGCTGTACTGTAAGCCCCAGATGCCTGAGGGCAGGAAGAACAGCCAGTAGGCAGCTTCCAACAGTACGAGCCACCTGAAGGTAGTCATCGTTTCAGTCGGAGACAGGTCTCTCTTAACCAGGAAAAAGAGAATGGTGATCAGTCCAACGAAGCCAATGACTGTTCTGAAACCGAGTCCGATAGACCCTGGCAGGTCTGTGAAAGCCACTTCAGGGTCAAAGTTGAATATGGACTTTCCAGATTGGTAAATGGTGAAGACGAACAGGGTAAGCACGACAATGAACAAGCCAATTTTGAATGCCCAAAGAGACTTGTTCGCCAACGCTTTCACCTACACAACAATTGGGTTTCATTAAAAGTAATACTTAAACCTATTTGCAGAGCCAAATCAGCAACAGGGAAGCAAGGAAGAGCAACCAGCACGGTTTATTATTCTTGCGGGAGAACAAAGTGTTCTCACAGGAGAACAGTTTGGGTTTTTCGGGTTTCAGCAGAACCTTTATTATGGGTTCAAACGTTTTTCAAGATGGAATGTTTGAGGCTTCAAGAATGAAAGAATCTGCATCTTCCCACAGTGAACCCAACGCTTACGAGACCAGGAGCAACTGGCCACCCTACACGTACAGGGACTACCCAGATATCCAGCCCGAAACCTACGAGTCCTTCATGAAGTTCTTGGAAACCGAGAACACCTCGGGCAGACTGATGGAGTTGCAGCCTTGGATAAGCGTTTGCGACTCTAGGTGTGCATTCTGCTATTTCCCCACCACAGCCACGAGTAAAGTGCGGATAGAGCCTTACCTTGAACTGTTGAAGAAAGAGCTGGAGATGTACGCGAAGACGAAGTACGTGAAGACAAGCATGTTCGACGAAATAGTCTTGGGCGGCGGAACACCAAGCGTCCTGTCGGCTGAACAGATGATTGACCTCATTGACTTCTGCAAGGCTCGGTTCAACATTAACAAGGAGTACTTCATCAAAGTCACGGGCTCATCGAAGACCTTGGCGCTGAAGAAAATCGACAAACTCGCCGAGTATGGCGTGTACCAGATGGACATGGGCGCGCAGACATTCGACGACAAACTCAGGAAAATGCTGTGCTTGCCCGACAGCGCAGCGGATGTGGAGAAAGCCGTCCGTCACGCTAGGAAACTGAGCTTGTGCGTGTGCGTTGACCTTATGTACAACCTTCCGGGGCAGACGATGGAAAGCTGGGTCAACACGCTGAAGAAAGCGATTGAGTTGGACGTGGAGATTGACACTTATTCACTGCATGTGGATCCTGGCACGCCGCTGGAGAAAATGATCAAGAAGGGCGTTTCGCCTCCGCTTGGAGATGCGGAATACGAGAAAGAAATGTACATAGCCGCTTACAAACTGCTGACTGATGCGGGATACAAGGCGGTAGGTCACGACCGTTTCAGCCGCGTGGAATGGCACATGCGAGAGAACTGCCTGAACGGTTGGCCTTGGGGCGGAATCCTCACCACGGGTGCCGGATGCTTTATGGGTTATCTGCAGCGCTTCAGCTACAGCAACATTGAGGACATAAATGATTACATGGCAACGGTTAAGGCTGGCAAGTTGCCTATCAGCAAGCTCTCAGAATCCACTGATGACGACATGATGCGGCGGGAAATGAGCAGGCTATACCTGCGACTGCCAGTTAGCAAAAAGGAGTTTAAAGAGAAATTCGGGAAACTGCCCGAAGATGTCTTCGCGCCGCAACTGAAGAGGCTGAAGGAAAAAGGCCTAATCGAAGTTGACAGCAAAGAAGTGCGATTGACCAAGCAAGGCGAAGTTTGGAAGGGCAATATAGCTTGGGAATTTGCGCCTAAACCTTCCAGCTAGATTCTTTTCTTTGTCAGTAAATTCGGCACACGCGTAGCCGCAGTGTCAAGCTGCAACCTTGATAATCATGCTTTCATGTGAGCAGCCGCTAGGCTTGCTGAAATTTTGAATGTAGAAACGTTTTTTTGGTTTGAAAAAAAATAAAAAAGAAAAGGAGTGTTGGATTTAGTAGTGCTTCGTTGGCTGGAGTCCGTACCACATCATCACTTTGGCTAAAACTGGTCCGATTATGCCCAAAAGTATCATTGGTAGCATCGTTGTAAAGAGAGAGAACCAGGGGTCACCTCGTGTCATCCACGCGCCGTATGAAACTGTGTAGTTAAGAATATACGTAAACACTCCTACAGTGAGTCCAGCTGTCAGACCAGCTCCGAGCATTCGCTTGAAATTGTAGGAACCATTGTTTAATGCACCTGCAATATATCCGATTATTACCCCACCTACGATGTAGGCGCCGATGAAGCTAACGTCTGCATAGAGGTTTGGCAGCATGGATTTGGTATTCGCTACAGTGGGATCTGCAATGACATAAACCAGGAAGTTTCTCGCGTTTTCTGCAACGTAGTAGCCTGCATAGGATACGTAGTATAATGTACCCATCAAGAAACCTGCAGCGCCACCAGCCCATTTATTCCAGACTAAGCCTAAGATAACCGGGATTACAAAACAGACTATCAAAGCAAAGCCGTGTGTGAATATGACAGTAAGGAATGCATATGGCGAAGCCGGTGCTCCTGTTACCATGTCTGCTGGTGGGTACCAACTGTCCAGCGCAGGGCGAAGTATTGCTGGGAAAATGACTATGAGTATGGCGACAATGACAGGTATGAGGAAACCGTAGCCGATGTCTTTTAGCCTAAATTTTTCTGTTTCCATGTTTAATCACTCTTGGTTCTCTATTACGTTTGAGTGCGTTTATAAATTTAATCCCCCAACTCAACATGCCCATATCTCAAGCGTACAGAAAAGCACATCCAAAACACTATTAATGGACCTGTGTCTGCATCTGCGAAGAGGAAATGTAGGTTGTTTTACGCCTCCTCCAGTAACCATGGAAATTCAATTAAGAACTAAACTTGATGCTTAAGGCAAATCGTTTTTTGCGGAAAGCTTTACTGTTAACAATAAAAGAAAAAGTTAGAAAGAAATTTAGGATGACTTAGCTTGCTGGTTTTGACTGGGCTGATTCGCTTGACGACTGCTTTTCCTTCTTCCAGCGCAACAGTAGACCTTTTGCTTTAAGCGACGTGTTCTTCAATTCGATTCTAGCGGGGCACACGTAACTGCATTCGCCACAGCCTTCACAGTATTCAGCGTGGAGCCTATCCAGCATTTCCATGTCGTTCTTCTCCAGCGCTTCTCTGATTAGTATCGGAGATAGGTCTTTGCAGCAAACTTGCAGACACATACCACAGCGTATGCATGCTGTTGTTTTGACATCTTCAGGTGCGAATTCTTTGCTATGTGGGTGGGGGTGCATTTCTTTGACTGCGCTTGGCTTGTGCAGTCCGATTTTGTCCAGCTTTGGTACGGTTAGGTTCATGATTACCAGCGCGAGTATGGATCCGCCGAAGAAGCCCATGTACGTCTGTATCAGCACGGTCAATACACCTAAGCCTGCGCCGAATATTATGTGTCCTTTATGCGTGATTGGCGTGGTTGCGGGGTCGGTTGCCATGAAGAAGGCCATGAAGATTGAGCTGCCTATGAAGAGTTCGAAAGCTATTCTCAGAACTGGGTCTCCGCCGTATATGCCTGTGAGTAGTAGAGACATGCCTGTTACGGTTGCAAGGTAGACCAGTGGGATTCTCCATTCGTAGTATCTGCGTGCGAGTATGGCTAACGCGATTCCAACGGCTATGACTGCGACAGCAGAGGCACCGCCAATCCATCCGTGATATTTTTCCAGCGCCAGAACCTGCATTACGCTGTTAAAGCTGGTTGCAGGTGTGGCTACCATTGGGTTGGCAAAGCAGCCTGTCATGTAGCTAGCGAAAGAAGCTGCACCGTTGCCGGCAATCGGCAAGTCACCCCAACCTATTGGACCTGCCAACGACGGAATTTGTAGCGTACCTGAAATCAGATGTTCTGAGGGGAAAAGTATTCCACCGAGGAAGGGCAAAGTGACGACCAGTTTGGCTGCTGCAGCTGGGTTGACGTATTTTCTGCCTAGCTTGCCTTGGAATTTCTTGAAAACTACCAGACCAATTGCAGAGATTGTGGCAACGAAGATGAAGGCGCCAGGTGCTTCTAACGGAAGAGCTTCGGGAAAACTCATTCCCATACGGGCTAACGTTGGAACGCCTATAGAGTAAGACATAGCGACGATTAAGCCGAAGACTAGGGCGGACATTGTGTTTTGTGGGCTGTCACCGTGTGTTGTTTTGGCTAGCAGAAAGTCAAGTCCTACGGCGATTCCGACGGCTAAGAGGCAGATTACGGCTGAGGTGAGCCCGAGGTTGTTCCACGGTGCTAGGGCATCAGGGTTGGTAACGTTGAACCAAAAAAGGATAGAAATTACAGCGAGTATGATGAGTGCCCCGGCAGTGTAGGTCATGTATAGGTCTTTAGTCATCCAAGAGTATTTTCTTGTTTTTTTAGGAGTTGTAGACATTTCAATTAATCTCCTAGTTGAAATCTGACCAAAGGTTAGGGCGTTTAGTTTATAAGATTTTCTGATAAGATGCTCTGAAAGCGCCAATGCTGACGCAGTGTTGAAGTTTTCAGGGTTTTTCAGCCAAGTGCGCTGTGGGAAATGGGTGTTTTTGGAGTGGAGTAACCGTTGGAAACTGATGGTTCTCGCTGAAGAACAGTTTGTTCTTGTAGGAGAACAAAAATTGTTCTGTGCCCTCCTGTAGCGAAGCTAGATTTATAAGCGGAAATTTTATATCCATAAGGTTCATGTATTTGGTGTTGTGAGTTCGATGGCTAACTCAAAAGCGCCATTGTATATGGTTACTTGGCGATGTACCCGAAGGTGTGTCGGTAGCTGTTTGTACTGTAGTTATACTCCTGAGTATGCGAAGGACGCTGAATTGGATACGCAGGCGGCTTTCAGGATGGTTGATGAGATTCATGATTTTGGTTCTCCGTGGTTTGGGATAAGCGGTGGGGAGCCGTTGGTGCGTCAGGACATTTTTGACGTGATTGCGTACGCGAAGAATGAGTACGGCATGGAAGTGAGCTTGATTACGAGCGGTTTTGCTTTTGACCAGAAGCGTCTGGACCAGCTTGCGAAGTATGAGGTGCATACGGCGGTCAGCGTGGATGGGAACAGGGAGTCGAATGATATTATCAGGCGTAAAGGCAGCTACGATAAGGCTCTTTTTGCGATGAAGAAGTTGTCGGAGAACGGAATCTTGGACTGCGTAGTCACGACGATGACTAAGTACAACATTAAGGATATGGCTCATCCTGCGGCGTTGGCTGCAGAGTACAAGGCAAGAATGGTTGTTTACCACAATCTTGTTCCTGTGGGCAGGGCTGGCAGTAACATGCCTGATTTGGCGCCTACGCCTGACGAGTATGAGGCGGCGTTCGACGAGATTTATGATTTGCAGGTGAAGTTGGCGGGGAAAGTTAAGGTTAACGTTTATGCTCCGTTTTATGCGAGGATTGTGCGGCAGAAGAATCCTGTGGATTTCTGGGATTGGTTCCAGACTGGCTTCCTCGGCAGATGCACCATCGGCGGCAACTACGTCAGCGTGACTGAGAACGGCGATTACAGGTCGTGCGGTTTCCATGAGGATTACAGGCTTGGCAACGTTAAAGACAAGAAGCTCACGAAAGTGTGGGATGAGCTTCAACACAGCGATTTGCACCTGAAACTGCGCGACAAGAGCAACATCAAGGGCAAATGCGGAGTGTGCGAGTACCGCGAGATATGCGGCGGCTGTAGGACACGCGCGCAATTCTACACGGGCGACCTGTTTGAGTCAGACCCAGCGTGTAACTACATACCCAAAGTACTACGCGAACAGTAAAGCACTTTTCTTTCTTCTTTTGTTCTCCAGAATTTTAGGTTCCTGCCAGCAAATTTCTAATACTCGCAGAGATTAATTGAATTATGCCTAAGAAAGCAGGAGAAGAAAGTTGAACCCTGTTGGTTTATGGACACTTCACTTTGACTGGGGACCCAAAGGAAACTACCATTGGACTCCATTATACTTCAACTTTGATGGCACCTTCGCATACCTAGCAGGAGGCAACGAAGGCGCATGGGCGCAAGTTGACGACAAGATTATCTGGAGGTTCAAAAGACTACCTGACACAGAAAACAACACAGTTTATTCAGGAAACGTTACTAGAAATTTCATGTCTGGCATAATGTTGTCATTTCAGGGAGAAAAAGGACATTGGTACGCAGTCAAGAAAGGCACCAAAGTATTCGCCCTCAAAGAAAAAGTTAAACTGCCATACCTGATTGAAAAAGAAAGCAAACCAAAACTTGACCCGGCAGGAAAGAAAGCGTAATAGCTGAACCAAAGACAATAGACAAAATTATGAAAAGCTAAAAAAGTAAAAACACAATAGCTGAATAAAGTGAAATAATATGAATAATGGTTTGATTGAGGAGCGCAAATGAGAAAACTTTTCTTGAGCACACTTCTAATTGCATTAACGATTGGAGGAATAGTTTCAGTCAGCAACATTCAGGTTAACCAGCTAGGGCAGCTACAGACGTTATTGGTATAATAAGCTCAGACACCACATGAACAAAGTCATAACATTTAGTTTAAATATACTATGAATATAGATGTACGGAGTGAATAAAAATGAAAATCGTAGCGTTAGTGTTAATAGCATTGGGAATAGTGTTAATGTCGTCTGGGTTGGTTGTATCAGCATATACTGGAACCACGAGACTATCTACACAGGTTGTTTCCCAAGTTACGGTGCAAGATACTGATGGAAATCCAGTCTATTTTGCGAAGATTTTTGGGACATATAACTACAGTAGTTACAGTGGGGATGTGTATTTGGCTGTTTTTTCAGACTATTCGTCAGACACAGACGGTATTTTTGACCTTCAACAGGTTTATCCTAATTTTAAATGGTCTAATGTTGTAGAATGGTCAGTTACAGCAGGTGGTTATGTAACACAGAGTGGTGTAGGTACTCCTCCAGCAGTTATAATAATGGTTAGTGGAAGTTCTCTTCCGACACCAACTCCTACTCCAAGCCCAACTCCTTCACCATCAATTCCAGAATTCCCAACAAGTATTCTTGTAGCATTAATCACTATTCCAACAATCGCAGGCGCATTTTTCTATAGGAGAAGGCAGGATAAGACTTAGATTCTATCTTTCTTATTTCTTGGAATGTTTGTGAGGTGAAAAAAGAAGCAAGCTACACAATTTTTCTATGGTGACTTTCCTATTCTCAGCATTTATTCTAACTTTGACTCTTTCATTTACCTTGGAAGGAAATGTTCCACTTCTTGCAACGTCTGTAGGCACATAGACAAAAAATTTACCGCAAAGTTTCTTTCCTCTCCAAGTCGGTCTATTTGTGAATTTATTTCTAAATTTCGTTAGGGTTCTTAAGGGGCTGTTGTCTTCCAGACGTTTTCGTAGGAGCGTAACTGATTCGCATGCAGTTTCTGGGAGGTGAAAGCCAAAGAGCCATCCTAAGCCATGATTCGGGCTATTCCGCGAAAGCCCAATACACAGGAAACCCACCCACTTCAACCTTCGCGCGCCAGAATAAGCCAGAACAAGACGAAACAAGCCTTTCCAAGCCTTTTTGAGACGCGGAAAAAACCCAAATCAAAGCCAGAAACAAAAAAGCAAACCAAAACAAACCCCGCGCAAAAAGGGAGAGGGGCTATAGACTGCACCGCGCATAACAGACCTCAGGTTTTTCTCAAAAGCCTGAACTGCTCCTCAGCAATCCGCAACTCATCCACCGTGTTAATGTTCACAGCAACCTCCACCTTATCCACCACGTAAACCTCCTGCTCCAACTCAGCATCATCAATCCGCTTGCCATCATTCACATTAATCCCCGCAAAAACCACACGTTCACCACGCCAATCAAAAGCGTAACCCACACCCAAACCCAACCGCTCCCGCAACCCAAACGGCACCGCAACCGCCAAAGCAGGCTTACCACAACCACGATAACGCTCCACAACATCATCCAAAACAGCACCCGAAATCAAAGGCAAATCAGCCCCAACCGCCAAAACCACCCCCAACCCCAACCTCCGAACCGCAAAACCCATATCAGAAACATACTCCCTCCCAGGAGTCACCACCACCTCCACACCCAAACCACGCACAAACTCCGCAGTCAACGGCGTAAAACCACTAACCGCAACCACCACCCTGCCAACACTTCGGGCACACCGCAAAGCATCAACCACAAGCTCAACAACAGGCTTACCACCAACCCGCAAAAGCGGCTTCTCCACAGGCAAACCCATCCGCTTGCCCTTCCCACCAGCCATCACAACCGCACAAACACTCATCGCAACATCGCCAACAAAACAACCACCGCAACCATCCGCGCAACCTCATTCGACGCACCCAACACATCACCCGTAACACCCCCAAAATGCCGATGCGCAACCGCCACCATCACAAGCCCCGAAAGAACCGCCGACAAAACCACCATAAACCCAGCCAAAAAATTCGCAAACCACAACAACGGCACAGCCACCAAAAAAGACAAAGCCAAAGCAACAACCAAACGCGCATTCCCACCTTTCCCATGCATCGCCTCAAGAAAAGCCGAACTCATACCCTTATGCACTGCTTTCCCAGCCCAAGCACCCACAACCATCGACAACTTCGCCGACAACTCCACAACCACCAACACCGGAAAAACAACAGGAACACAAACACCACCCACAACAAAACCCTTACCCAAACCCGCAACAGACGCAATAGAAAACGCAGTCACCAAATAAACCACCAAACCCAACCCAACAGCACCCGCACCAGTCAACTGATCATGCATAATCTCAATCTTCCGCTCCGCAGAACCATGAAACATAACAGCATCACCAAAATCCAACAAACCATCAGTATGATGCAAACCCGTAAGCAAAAGAAGCAAACCAAGCACCAACGCACCCACAACCAAACCCGGCAAAAACAGACTAGCTACCCAACCGAAAACACCCGCCAACAACCCGATAAAAGCACCCACAAGCGGAAAAAGAAACATAAACCTTGCAGAGTCAACTAAACAGTCCATATCCATGCGCAACGGCAGAACAGTGAGGAACGCAAACAGATTCTTAATCTCTTTCAGCATAGCACCACGTCACTTCGTTCCCATCAACAACGCGTAATTGCGCTCAATCTCCCCGAGCAAAGTGTCCCTAGTTACAGCGCCTTCAAACTTCGCCATCGCCGCAATCGCAGCCCCTCCAGCACCAACACCCTCCTTAACAACACCTTTCTCGTAAGCTCTCAAACCCTCAAACCGCGAAGCACCAAAATCCAAGTCAGCCGCAAGAATCGGCACCTCAGAAATCTGAGCAACAATGCCCTTCAAATCGCTAGAACGGTCACATGCAACCCAACGTGTGGTGCCCACAGCCACATTACACAAGACATCAGGATTCAACGCTTTCACAACCGCCAACACAGCAGTCATCTGTGTCCCACCAGCCATCAGCACAGGAACCTGCGAAGCCGCACCAACAACTAAACCAGCAAACGCAGGCATCATAGGATCACCCAAGCACGAAATGGCCTTAACAGGATTCCCCGCTAAACTGCCGAAGCTTTCACCTGCAGCTGCTAAGCCAGCTTGCACAGCCTCAATCTTCAAGTCATGAGGATTATCAGGCATGCTGCTGCTTACTTTGCCTTCAGCCTTCACGCCCATAGCCGAGAGAACGCCCAACGCAGTTGTCGTGCCACCTGGAATGCTTTCGCCGATTACAAGGTAATCTGCGGTTTTAGCCAAGTGCTCCCCTGCAACGGTAGCTCTTTGGATAACCTCTTCCACATTGTCCACCGCGTTGCCAGTTCTGATGTCTCTACCTGGACTTCCACCCAAATCCAAAAATGGAATGTAAGGTTTCACTTTTAATCCGCCGCTTGCAACCAGCACAGGAACATCTGCCAAGCGCAACGCTGACATTGTTATCAATGCAGGTGTTGGAATGCCATCAGGAGTTACAGGTACACCTTTGATGCACTTGCACTTGCCCAGCAGGAGCAGTTCAGCATCTGCAGGTGGAGTGTAATCAGTGAATTCAGGATATTTACCTGCTGCCGATATGCCAGGTATCTTGGCTGTTTCCGTAACGGCTACGGTGAGAACAAATAAGGGTTTTTTGCCTTGGACTTGGTCAAGGAAGGCTTCTGCTTTCCTCGAGTTCTGAATCGTCAACACACCAGAGATTTTGTTCATTTCGGGTTACCTTTCCTTTTTCGGTGTAACCTCAAACCGCAATATTTCCAGGTGTCCGTAACTGTTGTGCGTCATCTTCCGGGTTTCAAGGAGTTTTATGCTGTTTTTGAAGTTTGGTCCGTTTGTGACGAACGTGTGATATTCACCTCGTTCGCCGAATGGATCTACTGTGCCAAGTTTAAGCAGGTCAATGAGGAACTGCTTGTTCAGCTGCCTTCCAAGCCATTCTTCACCCAGGATATCGCCTTTGGTTCTGACAACGGTGGCTTCGAAACCTGCGTTTATGAAATCCTTCAGAATCTGGAGTGTGTCACCTTGCCACAGTGGCCTTATCGGTTTTAAGCCCACTTCGCTGCAGACGCGCTCCAGCCAGCCTTCTTCATGCAGGGGAACCTCGTAGATGTCGCCTGTGACTAAGCCTTCTGCGCCCTTGGTTTTCAATTGCCGCAGTGCGTCTTTAAATTGTTGCTCGTATTTGTTTGGCGTGGTTATCCGCTTGACTAGTGGGATGCCGATGGCTTGCGCTTGTGCGTCTAGCAGTTCAGATTTTATTCCATGGAAGTTTGAGACGGTTTCGCTGTGCATGAAGGTTAAGAGGTTGGTTACTTTGTGTCCTTCTTGGATGGCTTTGTAAAGTGCGAAGGCGCTGTCTTTTCCTCCGCTCCATGCTACAACAACTTTCATTTCATGTTTCCCCTCTCTTGTGTTTTTGTTTCACTCTTACCCGTTATATGACTTTCCTTTGAAAGTTCTCCAGGTTTGAGGTGATCAAGAATTTTCGTTGAAACTTCCTTCATCATTCTTAGTTTATCTTCAGACACGTTCAGCAGGTGCAAAAGCTCTTCTTGGTTTTTGACAAACACTGCGCCCATCTTTTTCAGTTCCGTCAATAATGCTGTTGCTTGTCCCTGCGTAAAATCTCTATCCTTAACAGGAACCTCGTCAATTACGAAAGTCGAAATTCCTTTCTCAAGCGCAGTTTTGGCTGCCTCCAAGTTTCGCATGTTGCCGCGACCGAAAGGAATTGAAGTTAATATAACAGCGTTTGTCTTGCTGATCATTTTCAAATTAGCAGTATGAGCTGCATCAGTTATCGGGGATAAGGGTGCTTCACTTGCTACCGCAACTCCTAGCAATCGAGCAGTCTCATGATCGGTATCTAACAAGTTGAGAACCCCAGCGGTCACATTGTAACCTGCGTCTGTTAGTATTTTCATCAGCGTGCTGCCTGTTCCGGCTCCGCATATTAAGTGAACAGAGAGGTTTCTGTGCTGTTGGTCTTTAGGTTTTGAGATTGGAATGACATAGGGTAAATCGGTGACTGGATGTCTATTTACGATGGTGTCAATCCCGAAAACCTTCTTGATGTTCTCGCTTGTCAAAGTCTCCGCTGCTTTTCCCGCTGCCACTATTTTTCCATTTTTCAGCAGGATAATAGAGTCGCAATAGCGAGCAGCTAAATTAAAATCGTGAAAAACGCCTACAATCAATAGTTTCTTGTCAACACATAGTTGTTTAAGAAGATCCATTATTTCCAATTGGTTGCTTATGTCTAGGTGAGTTGTGGGTTCATCAAGCAGCAAGATCTTAGGTTGCTGGGTTAAGGCTCGTGCAATGATTACCCGTTGCTTTTCTCCACCGCTCAGCTCAGTTACTAATCTTTTTGCAAGGTGCCATGTTCCAGTGTATTCCATAGCTTTCTTAGCGATGGCCATGTCTTCTACGCTTTCCGTTTGCATTCTGGACAAATGGGGTGTTCGACCCATTAGGATAATATCTAGAGCCGTGAAACTGAACGTTATGGCGCTTTCCTGCGGAACCACGGCTAGTTGCTTGGCAACCTCTTTAGTTTTCATTCGGTATATGTTGGTATTATCAATGAGAATTGCGCCTTTGCGTGGCTTAAGCACTCTGCTGATGCTCTTGAGCAGGGTTGTTTTGCCAGAACCATTAGGACCTAATATGCCGAGAAAAGTGCCAGTTTTAACTGAGAAACACACGTTCTCCAAAATCTTGGCTGAATCATAGAAGCAGTCAACGCCTTCAACCTTCAAATCCACCATGTTCTCTATCCTCAAAACGCTTCCACTCTTTTCTTCCTGCGCAGAAGGAACAGGAAAAAGACGACTCCGGTAACTACGGTTATCACCCCAACGGGCACTTCATCCGGGGAAGATGGAGACGTTAGCAGTCTTACCACACCGTCGCAGAGAACCAAGAAAGAAGCGCCTAGAAGTATTGATGCGGGAAGCAAAATTCGATGGTCAGGACCTACCAAGAGCCTAGTCAAGTGGGGGATCATCAAACCTATGAAGCCTATTAACCCGCTTATCGAAACTGCAGATGCAATCATGAAAGCACATGAGATCAGCAGGATGAACTTTGTCCGTTCTATGTTAACGCCTAAATGTTGAGCTTGGTCCTCACCCAAAGTAAGGAGGTTCAGGTCACGTGAAAAAAGATAAGTGATTATCATGCCTATGAAGATGAAGGGCATAATGGTCAACAGACCTGTCCATGTGACACGGCTAGAGCTTAAGCTTCCTATTATCCAAAATGTAAGATTCCCAAGCTTATCGCCTGCGATTGACTGCAAATACGTTATTAATGCTAACTCGAAAAGTCCTACGGCTATTCCTGAAAGCAGCAGGGTTGTTATCGGAACTCTTGATCCGACTCTGGAAATGGAGTAGACTACGAGTACAGTTATTATGCAGCCGACGAAAGCGAGGACGGGTATTGCACTAGTTCCCAAAAAAGAGTAACCTGTCCCGAGAACTATTGCCATTGCTGCGCCTAGGGCAGCACCTTGCGAAGCACCGATGACGTAGGGATCAGCCATTGGATTCCTGAACATTCCTTGGAAGACTGTACCTGAAGCGGCTAATGCTGCTCCAACTAGAGCGCCACATAAGATTCTAGGCAGCCTGATTAGCATTATTATGGGTTCCTTGTCAATCTGGAATTGTGTGAGATGCACGAAGCTGCCGATGCCTGGTATGTTTTTTAGGACTATTTGTGAAACGTCTTGAATAGGTATTTGGGAGAAACCAAAGTTCAATGATAGAAAAACAACTGCGAAGAAAAGCAGCACCAGCAAGAGTAGGCGAGTTTTCCATCTGGAAAAGCGTTCAGCGTAAGTTGATTTCTTGGCTGTTTCCAATGATGCGTTCTCCATTGCAGAGAATAAAAAAGAGGAGGGATATTTATGGTTCGGTGTAGTTTCCAAATATTTCAGGATGAATTATTTTCGCCAGTGCTTCCAGTGCATCTACTTGTCTTGGGCCAGGTTGATTGATCATGTCCGCATTTACGGTGTACATTTTCTGGTTCTTTATGGCGGCTATTGCGTTCCAGCCAGGTCTGGCTGATACGTCAGCAAAGGATCCCCAGAAAGCATCTGGCCCCATTGAGCTGGGGAAAATTATTATGTCTGGGTTTTGTTCAATTATGGCTTCTGAGCTGACTTTCGGATAGGCTTCGGTTGCGTTTTCGAAGATGTTCTGGCCTCCTGCAAGCTTGATCAATCCGTCGATGAATGTTCCGTTGCCAACACTTGTGTAGGGGTCGCTATAAATTTCATTGTAGACTTTCGGTTTGGTCGTAGCGTTTTTTACATCGTTGACGACGACATCTATCCTCTGCTGAAGGCTGTTCACTAAGGTTGTAGCGTCGCCTGTGTGGTTTGTTGCTTTGCCAACTAGGAGAATATTGTCGAGAACACCGTTGATGTCTGTAGGATTCAGGGTCAAAACGTTTTTTCCCAGGCTTCGAAGTTGGTCAGCAGCGTCTGAGCTTCCTAACGCTGCGAGAACTAGGTCTGGGTTCAGCTCGACGATTGGCTCAATTGCAGGTTTATAGTAACTGCCGATGCTGGACATGTTGCCTGCTTCGATCCATGCTGAGAAGTTGTAGGGGTATTTGTCATATTTTGTTACGCCTACGACTTTGTCTCCTGCGCCTACGGCGAAGAGTATCTGGGTGTTGGCTGGAGCGAGGGATACTATTCTCTGCGGATATGCGGTCAGGGTTAGAACGTAGCCGGTGTCGTCAGTCAATGTCATAGGCAACGAAGGGCTGGGCGATGGACTCGGTGAGGAGCTAGGCAAGGATGTAGGCGAGGAAGTAGGTGATGGACTAGGTGTTGGTGTAGCGTTGTTTTGTCCTTGATAGAACATGATAGTACCAACTGACGCTATTGCTATAATGGCAATTACAACTATGGTTATGATGTATATTTGATGTTTTTTTTCCAACTTGTTCACTCTCTTTATTGCTGTTAGATGGATTATCCATCCATCATTGAGAATATAAAACTTTCCACTGAAACGGGTGCAAGGTGTTTCTTATCTGAGGGGCAGGCTGGTTGGGGAACCGTGGGTTTTCGTCGCAAAACTTAAGAATCTCTCTTTATATGAGATGCGTTGGTAACTATGAACTCTGAAGCTGAGCCACCATTGTTGAAGTTTCTGGAAAAGAAAGGCATAACGCTGAAAGACCTCATCGACACTGCACTTGAGTTTTACGTGCCTCATCCTGGAGTGGAGACGAAAGAGAAAGCCGAGGAAATGCTCAGGGAAGAGTTCCTCGATGCGCTTTCGGACGTGAATGTTTCAACCTTGGAAATCGCGGCTTTCCGCGCTCAAGAGGACGCTGAAGCAGGGCTGATTCCAGGCTTGTCACAGGAAAGATTCCAAGGTCGTCCAGGACTTGTAGCCGACGAATTGATAGGCTTGGCAATAGCGACCTACATTGCAGGTGCGAGAGGAGTGTTTGAGTTCACCAGATTTGACCAGGCTAAACCGGGAATCTTAAAGAAGTTAGGTGCAATCACGAACGACGCCATAGGCGGATTGGTCGCAGGCGTATCTTCAAACATGTATACGCAAGCGCTCAGGAACGCAAACAAAGAGCCACAAGT
>CAYGVV010000011.1:0-16698 GCA_964353395.1 uncultured Candidatus Bathyarchaeia archaeon
AGACTATAGCCCCCTTATATATAGGCAGAAAAGTGAGTTATGTTTTCTTCAAATTGTTTTGCGCTGTCTTGTATGTGCTTGTTTGGGCTGTTCTGTTCCTTTCGTTTAGCATGAGGGCTTGGTTTTTATGGCAGAAACAATAGCTTCAAGAAAATTAAGAGACAGAGCCAGCTGGGTGAATTGCCATGTTTAGCCCCTTTTGAAGGGGCGTGTTACGTTCTCGATTTTTTCGCCTAAGATTTGTATGCCGTCTATGCTGCCTAAGCTTTTCTCAAGTCCCCTGCGGATGTGCGATATGCTGTGAGGGTCAATGCCCATGACACCGCAAGCTACAGCGTCTGTGGCAACAACGTTTTTTCCAGCAATTATGAGGTTCATCAGTACGGGTGTGCCGTCCACTGGACCATTGCCCTCCATGCCGACGAAGCCGTCGATAACCGTCAACGCGGGCTTAAGCACAGTGTTTATGTCAACGATGACTTTGCTTATGCCCATCGCGTGGTACTTGGCTTTGAACTTGTCAGGAAGCAGCCCGAACATGTTCTTCATGCCCAAGGTTACGCCCGTGTTCACGTGGGTCTTAAGTTTTGCAGCGCTGATTATGGCGGATTCGGTGACGATTCTGGGCACCGTTATGCTGGTCAATGTCTCACCGTCTGGTATGACCAATTTAATTTTGTCTTTTACATGGCGAAGGTTTATGCATTCCACGCCGTTGCGTTCACACATGGCTTTCATGCCTGTCTTTTCAAAGGCTTTGTCAGCATTAGTCATGGTGGCATCTGACTCCACAACGTTAACGGTAACTGGCAGGCCCTTCAGCTTCTCTATTATTGCTTCCACAACAATGGGGTCAGTGGTTGCGCCTGTATCCCACGTTTTGTCGGTGATGAAGTTGACTTTTATGAGGACTCTGCTCCAGCCTTCCAAAGCGGTTTTGTAGTCGATGAGGTCAAGCGCTTTGAAAACGGGTACATGCCCACGTTCGCCCTTCACTATGGCTACTTGAGAAGAGTTTTTCTCAGTCAAAAACAACACCGTCTATGACTATTATGCGCGTTTTCTGCTTTTATCCATTTCACTAGCTAACTGGCGTGTATCAGTGCATTTGATGATTCGCGTGTATGTTGTTCGCTGACCTGACAAGACAGCATTAATTCTCTCTGGGTGCTTCCCGTTGACGACGTAACAGTCCAACTGGTTTTTCGAGAGCAGTATGGGCAGGTATCTGTCCACGCTCGTTCGACCAGCACGGTTAAGTAGTTCCGCAACCGATACTTCACTCATCAGTTTCGCATCTAAGTGAGTTTTAGGGTCCTTTGTGAAAATTCCATCCACATCAGTAGCCAAAATCACCTTGCCCGCGTGGAGTCTGCATGCGATGTAGGCGGCTATGGAGTCTGAAGTGACATCCCACGAAGCCTCAAGCGGATCATCCTGAAACATCAGCTTTGACGGCAAGAAAACAGGGACTTGCTTCGCCTCAGAAAGGTTCCGTGCCTCTCTAAGCGTATCAACTGTGCTGGATTCGGGGATAATCTGCGATAGTACTAAGCCGTATTGATCCATTGCTAAAATCGCCAGTCGGTGAGAAACGACAGGCGGCAGGGTGAACTTCTTGTCAAATGCCCTCACAACATCAGCGAATCTGCCTCCTCCAGGCACCACAACAATCGAATATTCCATCGCCATTTTGCCCAGTTCAATGCCTAAGGCTTTCAGTGTTTCAGGGTGCTCGGCTAGGCTTCCTCCGACCTTGATTACAGCGTCCATTTCAAGCTCCTGCCCTCAAGTTTGGTCGCCGCCATCAACGCGACACCGACCGCTGGAGAAACCAGGGCAGCGTCACTTGGCATTAACTCGCCAAGGTCCATAATCTTGCTTACGCCAGCTTTCTGAGCTGCTTTCTCACCAAGGAAGTTTTTTCCGAGACCCGCAACGACTGCTGGAACCGTTTTTTTCGCGTTTGGTTTCAGTCGTGAATACACTTGACTTAGCCCTTCCGCAATCTGCTCAACCTGCCTATCATAAACATGCGTGGCGATTTGAACGATTTCTTGCTCCGCCAGCATATCCGTGTCAGCGCAGACAACGCGGGCAAGCCGCGCCAGCGCGTCTGCTCTTGTTTTTCCTTTTCCATCCGCTGTCTCAGCAGTGTAATCCTCCGCTCTGATGTTGCCTAAAACTAAGTGGGCATCACCGGACTGCGCGAACAGTTCAGAAGCAACCCGCGCTGCACTACCTCGCATAGGGATAGAATTTACCGTGGCAGCCACGTTTGTCCGCAGGCTCCCCGTGTAAACGAGTTCGCCGTTCATGAGTTTCTCCAAGTCGGTTTTGCCTGCCGCCGCAACTTTGCCGTGGGCTATGGGAATTATGCTGGTGCTTGTGCTTCCAACATCAACCACAACGCAGTCTTTAATGTACTGGGACACCATCCACCCTGTTGCCGCCCAATTCGCCGCTGCCACCTTAAGCGGTTCCGCTTTAGCCTCGTTTATGGATTTTAAGGTGACATCTACAGTTACTACGAGTATTCGTGTGCCTGTGAAGACACGGTTTACGCATTCGAGAATGTGGTTGACTCCTTCTCGCTTCGTGCGGTACGCATCAGATAACTCGGCAGTCATGGTCACGCCGACGCAATCCAACTTCACTGAACCCGCAACCTTGTCCTTAAGCGTTGAAAGCAGGGTGCAGAGTTGCTCGGTATCCCGTTTCCAGAAGGGAAAATACTCCATTGCTGTTTCAAATTTCTTGATCTTACCATTCGCAGTTTTCATGTAAGCTGCTTTGGTGTTGGCGCCCCCGATGTCCCAGCCGACCACGCTTACCAAGGTTACTTGCCTCCATGGCTAATGCGCTGTAGATGTTTTTTAGCTTCACGGAACCTCAAGGCGGCTTCCTTCGGTGTGTCGCCGTATGCTTGGACAAGTGCATGTGCTAAGCCGTCCTGCGCCACAGGAAAAGGCGGAGAAACCACTTCGTCCATTCTGCAGGCGTCTTGAAAAGCGCTAGCTGCTGGATTAGGAACGGCTACTTTCGAAAAGAAAGCGTAACCCTTGCATTGCACATTTTTAGGCAGGATACGTTTAACCGTAGCGTCGAGCACTGCCTGAGCGAGATTGAAATTAGCAACTCTCCTCAAACCGACAATAGATGTGGTTAATCTGGGGTTAACCTCTATTACTACGGGCTTGTCCTTTGACAGAACCATGTCAACGCCAACGTAGCCAACAAGACCGTTGAAAGACGAAACAATCTTCTCTGCCGCCGCAAAAGCATCATCACTAATCGGGTCGTCAAGGGGAACAAGCCCACCTTCATAGCTTGAAGTAGAATCAGGCGTCCGTAGGACAACATTCTGCTTGTTCAGACTAACAGGTAACGCTTTGTCACCTGTAGCGATGAGGCTGACGCTGGCATCCACGCCGCTTATGAACTCCTGAACAATGAAGTGCGGACAAGACGATTTATAAAAGATTTTTTTCACGGCGGCATCCACTTGACCCCAGTTTCTTACAATGCTTAGTCCACTGCAACTGGCACCATCTACGGGCTTGAAGACTAGAGGAAAAGCCATTTTGTCACGGAGTGCCCGTTTTATCTCCTCAACACTGTAGCCTGCATTAAGTGGCACTGTTTCAGGAACCCGCAGCCCCAGTTGTTTCACGCGCTCACAAAACGCCGATTTATCGGTGACTTTTTCGATGGCACCTGCCGTGCAGTTCAATGAGACTGCCTGGGTGCTCTCCACAGTTTCCACGAACGATTGCAACACGTTGTTTGATTCGGGCGCAATCACAAGTGCCGCGTCGGCTTCTTCAGCTACGCTCTTCACGACTAATTCAGCGCCTCCGCGGGAAGAGATGGGTATTGTGTGGTCAGCCATTATTGGAGGGTTAAAAGCGGCGACCCGTGAATCAAGTAGAGCCGTTACGCTGTGCCCAGCCGACTTGAAATCCGAAACTGCCCCTCGAAGCATAGCGAAACCTTCGCTAAGGACACTGGAGGGAATAGGCTCACCAGCAAAGCCGCCCCCTGAAACGTGCTCGTAAACCAGAATCCGCAAAGGCTCACCAGTCACCGAAACCGATGAAAACGCTGTTACCTTAAAGCTTTTGCTACAGAATTCAACATTAACGTACTTCGCTTAGGCACTTCAAGAAAGCCTCAACATGCTGCCTCGTGGAATGCGGCATCAACACCACACGGACGCAGTCAATCCGCGGAACATATGAGACAAACCAGCCGTGCTGCCGTAAGTTGTCTGTGAGCAGCTTCGCGTTCGCGCTGCGGAACGCCACTATGTTCATTGTGGGTCGAAGTAAAACTTCGAAACCCAAAGCTTCGAGCCCCAACGACAGGAACGTGGTCAGTTCCATGCAGTGCTTCACCGTTTTCTTGAAGCCTTCGCGTCCGAGCGACGCAATAACTGCCCATGTAGCTGCAGCCGAAGACCCAGACCGTGTGCCCACAAAAGTGTACTGGTATTCCTCAGTCAAGTACGGTGTCTCCGTCTTGATGAACTCCAAGAGCGTCCTGTCCCGGAACAGGATTCCGCCTGCGGGGATGGTTGACATGCCCATCTTATGCGGGTCAACAGTGACGGATTGGACGCCTTCCAGTTGAAAGTCAAAGTCGGGAGCAGCATAACCGAGTTCTTTCAGAAATGGAATCACGAAGCCGCCGAAAGCCGCGTCCACATGCAAGTAAACCCCGTGATCCACGGCAATTTTGGAAAGCGCGTCGATTGGGTCTACTGTGCCGAGCTCCGCTGAACCAGCATTTGCCACTATGGCAACGGTGTTCCTGCTGATGAGATGCTCAACTGATGAAGGGTCTACCCTGAAAGAGCCATCTAGCTTGGCAGAGATTGGCTTCAGTTTAAGCAAATTACATACCTTGCTGAAAGAGAAGTGCGCCGATTCTGGAATGATGACTTCAGGGTCTTTGACGCTTGCCCTGTTCCTCGCGGCATACATCGCCATCAAGTTAGCTTCCGTGCCCCCAGAAACGATGAAACCAACGCTGCTTTTGCCGTGCAACAACTCCGCCAACGCTGAGACTGCTTCCTTTTCAAGTTGCCTGCTTCCAGGAAAAAGCCCTGGATCGCCAAGGTTTGAATCTGAAAACATTTCATGTGCTAGTTTCGCTGTCGGATGCGGCGCAGTACACATTGAGCAGAGGATTTTGCCGCTGTCGTACTTGAGGTCTTTTTCCCTTGCCTGTTTCAGCTTCGCCAGCACTTCTTCCCTGCTTAATCCCTTAGCCCTCAAAGCAAAGCACCTCAAACTGCGTCGTTCGGCTTCTCCGCGTTTCTAACCGTTTGAACCAGTTCGCAAACGTTCTCTCGGGTAATTCGCCCGTGAACCCTGTCTCCGTCAGTGCATGCAGCGCCCCTTAACCCGATTACATCCGCGCCTAAACTGCAAAGCAAGGGCAAATTCTCTTTTTTCAAGGAGCCAGCCAACGCCGCTTTTAACCCGTAATCGTGCGTTTCCTTCACAAACCCGCGGAGCTGGTCAATTGTGAGGAAGTCGAACAGGTTTTTGCCGTCTTTCACCGCTGTATCCACCATGGCGAGGTCACACGCAGCCTCACATGCTATCCTGGGAATCAACAGGGGATTAACGGAACCCACTTGCTCCGCATCAGCGTATCCCGTGGCAACGACCCTGATTGAAGGGTCACAATCTTTGACTGCTTTGACTACGTTCCGCATCAAGTACACGGCTTCCTCCTTAGTTTTCAGCCCGTAGAGGCCCGCTTTGATATAGTTGACGCCGATGGATGCAGCCCCCAAAGCAGCCAGCGCAGCAGTTCCCGGAAGATTCGGCACATCGCCCAGCGTGCAACTTACTTCGATGCTTCGAGGCGTAACCTTGCGGATTCGCCTAATCACCCAGGGGAAACTGGCGCCTAAGGGTCCTTCCTTAGGGTTTTTGACGTCTATGATGTCGGCGCCGCCCATTATCGCCTCTAAGGCTTCTTTCTCGTCTACTGGACTTATCAGCAGCTTCAGCGGGAAACAGCTCCGTGTTTAATCGATGATGCAGAATTGCTAAACCTTAAAGCTTTTGCTGCCAAACCGCAAAGTACCCAACGCAAGAGACACCAAAATTTCGGTTAAGAACGGGTAAACTTTTTTACTGTTCCCGCTAAACAAGAATGCGAGAAGAACACCTTGAAAATCATTCCCGTAATAGACATCTTAGATGGCGTAGTTGTCCACGCCGTAAGGGGCAAGCGAAAAGAGTACCAACCGCTCAAGAGCACCCTGTGCGATTCTACTGATCCGCTGAATGTCGCCTCCGCGTTCAAGGCATGCGGCTTCAAAGAGCTTTACGTCGCAGATTTGGACGCAATAATGGGCAAAGCCTCGAATTTATCAATTCTTTTGCAAATAGCCGAAAAGACAGGCTTGGAACTTATGGTTGACGCGGGCATAGCCGACCTTAAAAGAGCACGAGACATGTTCAGAAGCAAAGTGTCAAAGATTATCGTTGGAACTGAAACTTTGCCGAACCTAGATTTTGTGAGCGAAACGATTGAATGTTTCGGGTCTGAGCGTGTTGTTATCAGCCTTGACTTGATGAATGGAAAGGTCCTGAGCAAGTCCGAATCTGCCCGTTCGATGAGTGCTTTGGCGCTTGCGCGTGAATTTCAGGGAATAGGCGTTACCCAGATGATTGTGTTGGATTTGGCTCGAGTAGGCAGCGGCGAAGGAGTTGACTTTGCCTTCTTGAAGGAAATTTTGAACAGCCTGGAGATTAAGGTGCTTGTGGGCGGGGGAGTCCGAGACATCAAAGACTTGATTGAGTTGAAGAACTTGGGCGTTTATGGTGTGCTGTTGGCTACGTCTCTGCATAATGGAAGAATTAGCATGGAGCAACTTCGGCGCGCGGACATGATATAGTCTATTCCGCGTTAAGTTCACAGTGCATTCTTCAGCGCAAATGACTAAACGGGCGCAGAATGTCATGAGGTCAGCTTCTTGCGCCATCGGACTATTATGACTGCGGCGAAAATTGTGACGCCGGAAATCACAACCAATGGACCAGGGAGAATGTTGAAGTAACTGGATAGCAGTATGCCTGAGATTGATGAAACTGCGCCGAATATTGCGCTCAGCATGAAGTACCTTGACAAGTTCCCACTTACGATTCTTGCCGCCGCGGCAGGCGTAACCACCAGAAAGCCGACCAGCAGCGTGCCAGTAATTTGTATGCCTATAGCTACAGTGACAGAAACAAGCAGGAGGTACAAGAGGTTCGTTTGGGCGACTTTGACACCTTTGGAAACGGCAAGTTCTTCGGAAATCAAGCCTAACACTATTTTCCTGTAGATGCGCCTGGTCAGGAAGATTACGACAACGGAAATGATTACTGCTGCCACTGCAGACACAAGGTTAACTTGAGCTATGTCGCCGAATAGGGCGGCTTCAAGTGCATCCAAATCTTTGAAGAGCAATATGCCTATTGCCAACGCGAGCGTGAACGCCGCGCCCACTAAGGTCTCAAAGGACAATTTTGTTATTCTCCCTACGTACCAAATTAAAACAGCTGATGTGAAGAGAAATAGAAAGCCTCCTAAAATTGGGTCAAAATTCAGCAAAACTCCCAGCGCTAGCCCTGGCAAGGCAACGTGTGACAATGCGTCTCCAACGAGAGCCATCTTCTCAAGCACCATAATAGATCCGAGGTAGCCCGCGGCAAATCCTACAGCAGCTCCAACTGTTAGACTGAGCATGAGGGCTTCCGACATGAGTTTCACCTTTCCTCGCTTAGGCTTCTGCTAAGCATATGGTTTCGCCGTAGATTTTCTGTTGCAGTGCGGGGTCCGCTATTTGCTGGGAGTCCCCGAAGAAAGTCAAACACTTGTTCAATCCAAGCAGTTGGTTTGTGTATTCTTTGACTAAGTGAATATCATGTGTTATAAGCAGCATAGTAATGCCCCTTTTTTGTTTCAGTTCGTTGAGCATGCCGAAAATCGATTCTTCACCGCCCACATCCACGCCGACCGTAGGTTCATCAAACAACAGCACATTCGGGTTATCAATTATTGCCCAAGCGATTAAAACTCTGCGCAGTTGCCCCCCTGACAGCACGCCCAAGGTCTTGTTTTGGATACTTTTGTCGCTGAGTCTCACGGCAAGCAAAGCGCCTTCAACATCCGCGCCTTTGCCGTATGAGAGGAACTCCTTCACGGAGATGGGGATGTCTCTTACGCTGATGTTTTGGGGGACGTAGCCTATCTTGACTTTTTTTTCCCACTCAATCTTCCCCGTGTAAGGCACCAAATTCAACAGACTTTTAAACAGTATTGTTTTGCCAGCGCCGTTGGGTCCGACAATCGCCAATGTTGTCCCCTTCTTTAACTTGAAGTTTACATTCTCCAGAATTATTTGGTTTTGGAGCTCAACTTTCAAGTCTGATACTTTTAGAATGTAATCGTTTGAGTCTTCCATAATCAAGTTGCGCCTGATAGCAACTTATTTAGACTAAGCTAATATACGCTTTGCTGGCTGAATCACACGTTCAATCCAGTTTCAAAACACAAACTATGCCGCCGAACTGCGTCAGACGCTTACCCGCAGGCGAATCTCCACTTACAATTCTTGTCTTGACATCTTTGTTTGCAGCAATCTGCATCAGTTTCTGCAGCCGGTTTCTCTGGCGAGCACCCGAAAGATACATGTTGGTCAGCAGCAAATACTCAGGTTTAGGTTTTCCAGGTTTTGATGAACTCAGAATTTGGTCTTCAATTTCCTCCAGCGAGTACAAAACGAGCGATTCCCTGCTTGAAGTGTTGAGGCGCTTTTCCAGAAGGCCAAGAAGGTTTTCTGTTTCCTCAGCGGCGGTTTCGTTGACTATTCTGCGGAAGGCGGGAACTCTTGTGAGGACAGTTACTTCGGACATGGTGGCTGCGGAGCCAGTCAGCTCAGAGAATGTCGCTTTCCTTGGACCTTGAACAAGCCACGCGTGGTGTTCTCTGATGTGCTTAAGAAGCTTTTCTGCGTAGTCAGTGCGTGCTGGTGACACGAGGATGAAACTTCCGACGCCTTTTTTCATGGCTGGTCTCAAGGCGTTGATGATTGATTCGTAAAAGTTGTACAGAGCTTTCGGGTCGTCTCTGGCGCCGTTGATGGGCACGGTTTTTTCAGGCTTGACAACGTGGCTGAAGACTTTCCACAAAACCGCTCGATCCCTTTCTTGTCCCACCAGCATAGCTACTGCATAGCCGCGTCTATACCCTCTTTTTTGCGTCACAGCATCAGCCTTGCTTTACAATCCATCAGCCTATGATTTATTATTTCACGTTACGCAAGTAGGTTTTGAGTAAGGCGTCGAACAGCGATTAATACTCTGGGTTGGCTAATTGCCAGAGTCCAAGAATAGACAAGTTCGTTTGTTAGCCGATTATTTTTCTTCTACTCATAATTAGAATGGTTACCGCGGCTACAAGTACTATAGCTGCTCCAGCAACGAGAGCGTAAAAGACTGCGGGGTCTAGCCCAAATAATTGGGGTTGCCACATGTTTGTTCTGTTGGCTATGGTTGTTATGGCGTAGCCTGGGTATGTAGAGTTCGCCTCAACCAAGATGCCTGTTGACCTATCCCAGTGATACGTAGTGTCTGGGTTTGCTCCTGTTAGGATAGTTCGTTCTGTACCTGCGACGGTTTTTTCTTCAGCGCCTGTTATAGTTATATAACCTTGGTTTTTATCGAAAAATGTATCGCCAGTTTTGAGGTTCGCGGGGATTATGAAGTCGTCTCCAAGCTGACCTGAATCAAGGCTTAAAATGGTTGGTGACTCGATTGTTAGCGTTCCATTTGAGGATTCAGTTGTGATGTTGAGAGTGATGGCTTCTCCTTGAACGTCTGTGACTGCTATTCTTGCCCAAGTTACGTCATGACCAAATGCGGTGTCTCCCGTGAACTTGACTTGGTATTCTATCCAGTCGCCTTTTTTCACGCCTACAGAGATGGTGGCTGAGGCACAGGTAAGGATTGAGCCAAACTGGAGAATGACGAGGGCAATTGCTAACGATAGTTTGCTGCGCATAGGGCATCATACTGTTCTTTAGCGGTTTAGCCTCTTAAAACTTGCCAAAAGAAGACCAAGCCAACGAACAAATAATGCAAATACACAAAAAGCGAACGGCGAATTGTGGAAAGATATAAAACTGGAAACATCATAATAGAGACTATAATGAGTTGTCGCAATTAGCAAGAGACAGGATGATGAAGCATGCAGATAATAGGATTAATCTTAGTATTGATTAACGTAGGCACCATCGTGGCGCCCGTAGCAGGAATGGCCATTGTGTACCAAGACCATCTAACGGACCTGGTTATTCCGCCCGAACTAACACAAATATTAAACAACACCATTGCTGTTGGACAAGAGACTACTACCCTAGCAAAAATTGTGGGTGTACAGTTTGATAACGTAACGCGCACGGTGACTTTAACAGTTGATTTTACTAACCCACTTAACTTCACTTTAACTTTGAAATCGTTCTCCGCAGACGTTGAATGCACCCTTCACCATTATCCGCTGGGGCATCTTGATCTGGGCAACGCGGTTGATCTTCTCGCTGCGGAGACCACCCAAACAATTATCAGTTGCACTTGGACTGAGAGTGGTGAGAGTCACTTCCAAACTGAGCACCCAGGCGCTTCAAGTATCGACCTTAACTTGGTAGGGTTGACCGTTAACGTTAATGACATCATCATGCAAATGAGCGAGCCAATAGGGATTCCGAATGTTCCGATAGTTTGAGCGGGTGAAGATACGGTGCAGAGGAAAATTAACTGGCCTGGACTTGCAGGCGGAGCAGCAACTATTGCGTTAATAGTTGTGTCCTTGTTTGTTCCATGGTGGACGCTCAGAGTTGGCGACGGATTTGTCGAGGCGAACGCTTCACCTTTGAACACCAACTTCAACTTCGTAGGCGAACCTTTCACGGTGCCGTTGCTATGGGCTCTTAACCTGGGGGCCGTGCTTTCATTGGCTGCAGGCGGCATTACAGTGCTACTTTATTCGGTTATGCCTACGAAATCGTATTCTAAGCAACTGCTTGAATTTGGATACAGGAAACCGCTATATGCGGTAGTATTTTTCGTGATTTCTCTTGTCACGCTCACGTTGGTAGTTAAAGGAGCATTCGGCTTCAGCATTCCCATTGTCGGTTCAGCGGCAATTCAAGTGCCCCAATCTTTGACTCCTGGCATAACTATTAGTGTGCTTGTTTCAGCAGGTTTTCAATGGCCGTTCTGGTTAAGTATAGTTGTGTCTGGGCTTTGCGTGGCCGCAAAGATTTACCACAGGAAAATCCCCGTCGTCCAAGCACCAGTGCCTGCGCAATGAACATTTTCCGTAACGGTTATCGTTTTTTCGGCAGGTTTGTGGGGGCTATACTTATATCTTGTTTGAGACTTTTATGTGCGAAGCCATGTTTGAATTGGCAGCAAAGAAGAATGAAGGTTATTTCTGATGGAGTTTTGTCCGAATTGCGGTTCCCGCCTCGTTCCCAAGAAATCTGAGAGTGGAGACTCTGTGGCGCTTGCTTGCTCTAAGTGTGGGTTCGTAAAGCAAGAGTTAGATGGCAGACCTGAGGTGAAGGGAGGCAAGGTTATTCAGCACAATCTGCAGCAACTCGTAACTGTCATTGGGAAAGAGGAGCAGAAGCTGAACACCATGCCGACTATGAGGATGAAGTGCCCCAAATGCGAGAATATGCTGGTTTACGTTTGGCAAGTACAAACACGCGGTGGCGATGAAGCCTCAACTCAGTTCTTTCGTTGCACCAAATGCAACCACACTTTCAGAGAATACACCTGAGTTCACTCGGTTTATTTCTTTAAACTTTCGTCATCAGCACAAGCATGGATGGGCAGGCACAAGTTTTGGCGTGTGCAGCGCTATTTAGTTTTGTGCATTTTAGAAAGTATTAATTCTGTGTTCTCCATAGTTCTATGTGGATATGAGTGCAAAATGAAAAAAGACAAACCATTAACAAAGAAAGAAAGAGACGAAAAAAGAAAGAAGCGCAAAGAAAAACAGCTGGCAAAGAAGTAGCAGCAGCAACTCAGATCTGACAGGAAGGTTCAGGAAGAAAGAAGTTTATCTGGGCTTTCTGTGCATTCACCCTTTTTTAATTATTCCGCAGATTTTTCTAAACATTGAAGTACAAAAACGCAGTCGAAAACCCATTTATTGCAAAACGGAAAAAGGAGCACAGGGAATAGCAACCCAACGCATGCGTGCCCGCGCTTTGGCGGATTAAACTTCGGCAAGATGCGGAGGCTCCTTAGCCCGCCTAAAAGAGTTATCTTTCCCTTCTCGTGTCTTGCCAAGAACTAGTGATCCGCCAAAGCATAAACTGGCATTTCTAAAAATTGCTGGTCCATTTTAATGTGACCATGGGTTTTGAGGCTTTTTGAATATTTCCTCTCGCCATTTCCGTTCCCAACTTGCCCATCCGGTCTTCACAAGCCCTTCTCTCAGGTGAGGCTTTTCAGCCACCCATTCCAGCAGCGTCCAGAAGCGCCTCTTGTCTTTAAGCATTTCTTCAGGTACTCCTGCTTCGACGCACCATCTGACGTAGCCTCTTTCAACCATGCTCTTGAGTCCGCCTGTGGCTTCGACTTTTTGAACGTTGAACCCTCGGTTTTGCAGGTGTCTGACTACGCTGGACAAAATGTATTCTGAGCAAACCTTAAAGCAAGTTCCCTCGTCAGGCCTCATGACCGCGATTATGTCGTCGGCAATTTTCACCGCGTCATCCAGATATTTCTTGTTCGCAAAATTTGGCGGCTGAAACGATGACGTGGGAATTCTGCGTTCCATAAGCATCGGGTCAGGAGGTTTAAGTGCCCCTATCACTACGCCTAATAAGAGGTCGCTCCATCCCGCGGTATCTATCAAAATCTCCTTCGCGAAAACAAAGCAATCCAACGTCAATTAAACGACCTCCGAAGATTCTATCTCTTTAGTGGTTATTAAGTTCTAAGCAGCAATTGTTCATTGAGGAAAAGAATTTACTTAAGGACGGGATTAGAAGGAAGCAAACAGGTAGACTGATGCTGGGAGCGCGACAAAGTGCCGTTGAAAGGTAAATGGGTTCCTATTGTGGCTTTTGCAGTAATTGCGGTAGTTTCCTGCGCAGCATTGTATGAGATCTGGCAGTTACGATTTAGCACAAGCGCAACCGAGAATAGGGAAACCCTATTTCAGATTTCACCGTTCAACGTATTTTCCGCGGGAAATTATGATGGCAACACCACCTATGGCGAATTGGCAGAACACGGTGACTTCGGCATAGGCACGCTTAACGGTTTGAACGGAGAAATGATTGCTCTAGACGGCACTTTCTACCAAATTCCCACAGACGGCAAACCCAGACAAATAGGCGCTGCAGAAAAGACGCCTTACGCGACAGTCACATTCTTTGAAGCAGAGCGAACCATCCAAGTTGCTGACGCCTTAAACTACTCAGAACTAACAGCATACATCGACAACGTTTTGCCTGCCGACAGCGCGATTTACGCGATAAAGATCCATGGTACCTACGATTATGCGAAGACCCGAAGCGTGCCCATGCAGATAAAGCCTTATCTGCCGCTCACAGAAGTCATAAAAAACCAGACAGTTTTCACGTTGAACAATGTTTCGGCAACTGCTGTTGGGTTCTGGTTCCCAAGCAGCATGAGTGGGGTTGACTTCGTTGGATACCATTTTCACTTACTTACAGACGAAAAGAGTGCTGGCGGGCACTTGCTGGATTGCATTGTGAGAAACGCCACTATTGAGATAGAATATATACAAAAGTTCGTGATGACGCTGCCGTAAACTGACAATTCCATCAAATAATGCATGCCCTTTGGCATGCGCTATTGTGACGCCTTGTGCATCGATATGTTTAAAACGCCTACGTTTCATTCTAAGAAAGGGACGAGGTTCATGTCTGAACAAGAAATAATCCTTATTCAAGAGGCAGGCGTCAAAGCGCATGATTCAGATTCTCCTCCATCAATAGGATTAAAAGCGGGTGCCTTCGCAGACGTCGGCACGCTAATACTGACTAACCGAAGACTCGTTTATGTCGCCAAAGGCGGAGCATCCAGAGCGGCAGCATGGGTACTGGGAGGCGCTCTTGCGGCACGGGCAGTTGAGAAAAATGTTTCGAAAGCCGAGGTAGACGAACTCATGCAGTATCCCGGGAGCTACTTCATTCCCCTTCAGGATATTACAGGGGTCAAGGCTGCACGCAAGATGGGTCAAGCTTATCTGCGCGTGGACAATTGCAGTCCGGGACTGAAACCTGCTTACTCGTATGTTTTTGGAAGCGGCTGGTCCAAGAATGAGGATTGGGTCAACGCCATTAACTCGGCGAAAGCCGCAGTGCGTTCAACTCAGGCTGCACCAACAACAAGCTTTCTTCCGCCTCCACCTCCGCCCCCACCCATTCCTGCAACGCCAACCTGTCCTAGCTGCGGCGGCTCATTGAGTTATATTCAGCAGTATCAAAGGTGGTACTGTTACAAAGAACAGAAATACGTGTAGTGGCTCCTTATCTTCCCAGTTTTTGTTCATCAAAGAGGGCTATTTCATTGCTTGTTTTCAATTAACTCATGGTTCTGTTGTGTCTTTCTTGCGGATTAAGGAGCCGTGTAAACTCTGGATTGGTGAATCTTCTGTGCATCCTGAAAGTGTTTGCGCCTTTGCTCTGTGCTTTTTCTCTGATTCTTTTGCTTGACTTTCCTTAGAGCTGAGTTCTATGCTGTTTTCCAGTTTTCTTATTGTTCTGCCTAGCCTGCGTTCACCTTTCGTGACCATAGTTTTACTTCCTTTCCAATAATTGCCTGCCTATCTTATAACTTCGATGCAAACTGGCTTGGCGGAATCGTCTTTCCAAACTGGCAGAAGAATCCACCATACGTGCAATCACAAGTCCAGCTGGGAGATAGAGAAAAAGAAAGGGATTTAGGAGCTTTCGCGGTGATCTCCTTCACTTTCGTGTTGCCTAATTGTGCTGGAACAAGGAGTCCGCGAGTTCAGGATTCACTGCGATATTGTAGATTCTCAGCGTTTCCCCAGTGCCTGGGTAGGTATAGGTGTATTCTCCGGTGCCAGCCCATTCCGCAAGACTGGTTTCGTATCCTTGCCATGTTTGATTCCACGAATCCCATTGAGTTGAGAAATCCGTCGACATATCAATCCATTCGCCACCAGAATTAATCCACATTTTTTGCTGAACCCCGTTTATGATGTAAACCATGGTATCGTTTCCAAAGGTCCCTTCAATTCGCATCATCATGTTGGGTGTTCCGATGTTTTTTGCCGAATATGTGTACGCGAATGATGTTTCCGTTCCCGTAGTGAAACTCACGCTAAATTGTATGCTAGTTGCCCCTACGTATGGGTTCTGAGATGGCGAAGGCGTACCAGTACCCGGAGTGGGTGTTGTGCCAGGAGCAGGAGTTGCTGTTGTACCTGGAGCAGGAGTTGCTGTTGTACCAGGAGCAGGAGTCGGATTGCTTGAAGGTGATCCGCTTCTCGTTAACAAATAGGCGCCAACAACAGCAGCCACAACTATAATAACGATAATAATTGCAGCCATCAGAGTCTTCCGAGAACCTTTTGAAGGTGAAGGTGGCGGTGGCGGAGGAGAAGAAGCCGTTGTATCGCTCGCTAGTATGCTTTTCTTCATTTTTATCCCTGCCCTTAGTGGATAGCCCTTCGGATAAAACTTTCGGCTAATCTACAAAACAAGCGAGATTATGGCACCCCTCACATGGCAAAATCTAAATGGATATGCAGCTTACCTTTGATTGGGGTAGGCAAGTTTGCGAAGGAAAACAATACTGTTGATTGCACTGCTTATGGTGGCTTTAGTTGCGGTTTCGTACATTCTGTTAACCCGTTTAGATTTACTCAATAACAGCACTGGAAGTTATGTAAAATCTATTGTTCGAAACACTGACAATGCTGAAGAAGAAAATGCGCTCTCAACTGCAGAAAACGCCAACTACACCGACACCTTCAAAGTGGAACGATTTGAAGGGTACACCAATTCTAGCGATTACTCGCAGTACACTTGGGCAAACTTCATCGACGCTGAAGTCATCAACTACTATGATGTTCGCTTTGAAAGCCTGAAAGGAAAGCCTAAGGACATGCAATTTAGTTATGAAGCGAACGTTTATGCTTGGAATCAGATTGGCGTGGTCTATGTTCCTGACGCCGATTCAATACGTGTCCTAAGCTTAAACGGCACAGTTCTGTTTGAAAACGCCAACTATACTGGACTAAGTTGGGGAATGCGGTTTGCTTACCGAAATGACTCAGGGTATCGAGAAATACAAGCAGGCGAAATCAACTTTAGCTTTTCTAAGAGCTATGTTGTGGAAATGAAATTGTTATATTCTGAAACCTATGGATCGTTAGCTGCTTTTTGGTCCGATGTCTACGAAATCATCATTGTTGATGAGCGCTTGGAGCCGCTCCTTCTTTGCGTTCAATCAGAAAAAATAATCAGCTAACGTTAAAAACAATGGCGTCGTCTTCGAAATCCACAGAGAACCCTCAAAAAAACCCTGCAAAAGTGGGCTGGTGTCTTGGCTGTAACCCGCCTTCTGTTTTACGTGGCATTCGGCTAATCGGGCTACCCGCGCTCTCCAGTAGAGA
>CAYGVV010000012.1:0-16650 GCA_964353395.1 uncultured Candidatus Bathyarchaeia archaeon
CTATAGCCCCCTTTTAAATAGTTTCCATGTATAGAAGACTGGTTTTTGGCTGGGTTTTAAGGGATGAGGTTTTTGTGTTTGGGTTTTTATCTTAGGGTTATTTTTTGTCCTGCGGCGATGTAGACTACTGCTTCTGCTATGTAGGTTGCGTGGTCAGCTATCCTCTCTAGGTATCTTACTGCGAGTACGCTTGAGATAGTGCACTGGTTCGTGGCGTGTGCTTGTTCCACGAGTTTGTCGAGGTACTGGGAGTACATGTCGTCCACTTCCTGCTCTGTCTTGGATACAGACTTGGCAAGTTCCGTGTCGAGGCTCTTAAGCGAGTCAATGCTTATCCTGACCATCTGCAGCACTTTTTCGCCCATGTCTCCGACAAACTGCGGTATCCACTTTTCGCAGTCTTTCATTGTGCCCACGCGCTTGCTGATGTAAATTATGTCCCATGCGTACCTGCCGTACCGTTCGAAGTCATAAGCGATTTTCATGTAACTGTTGATTATTCTCAGGTCAGAAGCCACAGGCTGAAACTTTGCGATCAAGCCGAAAGCCTTCTCTTCAACCTCCATTGTCATCGTCACCAACATTTCCGAAAGCTCATGAACATCTTCTGAAGTGTCCCTTCCCTTTACGAAGCCGCTAATGGATATGGTTAGGGCTTTTTCGGCTACTTCGCCCATCTTGAAAACCGTCGCCGTCAATTCTTCCAAACCTTTGTCTAAGAGTCTATGCATAGTTTTCACCTTAACCGAACTTTCCAGTTATGTACTTTTCCGTTAACTCGCTCCGCGGGTTCTCAAACACTTCTGACGTGTCTCCAAACTCCGCAAGTTGACCCAAATACATAAAGGCTGTGAAGTCTGAAACACGCGCAGCCTGCTGCATATTATGCGTCACAATCACCACAGTATACTGGCTTTTGAGTTGCACGATTAACTCCTCAATCTTCGCCGTCGCAATCGGGTCCAACGCCGAGCAAGGCTCATCCATCAAAATAACCTCAGGCTGCAACGCAATCGCCCGCGCAATACACAACCGCTGTTGCTGCCCACCCGAAATGCTCGTCCCAGGCTTCCGAAGCTCATCCTTCACCTCATCCCACAACGTCGCCTGCTCCAAACTCCGCCGGACGACCTCATCAAGATTCTTTCCCTTCTTCGTACCCGTCAATCTCAACCCAGCCGCCACATTATCATAAATGCTCATAGTGGGAAACGGGTTCGGCTTCTGAAAAACCATACCCACCTTTCTTCGAATCTGCACAGGGTCAACATCGCCGCCGTAAATGTTTTCGCCATCCAGAAACACCTGCCCCGACATTTTCGCGCCTGGAACCAGTTCATGCATCCTGTTCAGGCAGCGGATAAACGTGGATTTCCCACATCCAGAGGGACCAATAATAGCCGTAACCGCATTAGCTTTAATGGAGACGTTTATGTCCTTCAACGCTTGCTTCGCACCAAACCACGCGTTTAACCCGACACTCTTCATCTTCTCATTGCTGCTCATTTCCAACTCACCTTCTAAATCGACCTCTACTGGCTACTCTGACACCAATGTTAAGACTTAAAACTATTAGAATCAACACCAAGGCAGCTCCCCACCCCTGAGCCTGCAAATTAGCATAAGGCTGCAGCGAGTCCCTCCAAATCCGAAGGGGCAACGCATCCATAGGCGAAGCGAAACCCTGAAAGAAATAGGCATTACCCAACACAGTCATAATCAACGGCGCTGTCTCACCCGCGATTCTCGCAACAGCAAGAAGCGTACCTGTCACCAAACCGCCTTTCGCCGCAGGCAACACAACGCTAAGCGTAGTCCTCCATTTATGCACGCCCAACGCAAGCGAAGCCTCCCGGACACTGTTCGGCACCAACTTCAACGACTCTTCCGTAGTCCGGGCAACAATAGGAATCAGAATGAAAGAAAGTGCCCCAGCACCCGCCAACGGCGAATACTGCCCAAATATGCCAAGTACAACCACGGTGAAAGCCGTTATCCCCACCACTATCGAGGGAAACTCCGTAAGCACATCATTAATGGTCCGCATGGACGTAGCGTACTTGTTGTTTCCGAACTCAGCCAAGTACACACCAGATAAGATGCCCACTGGGATTCCGATAAGGCTGGTGAGACCTATCAGGATCAAAGTACCCTGTATCGCGGGGCCAATGCCGCCGTCAGCATCCTTCGCCGTGAGAAAATTGACACTCAACTGCGGCGCCCCCCTGGCAATGACCTCGTAGAGAATACTCAACAAAGGAATAACCGCTATGATTACGCAAGCGGCACATAGAACAAAGAAAAGCCTATTCTTGAACTTCCTGAAGGCGTAATTGCCCATTTACTCAACGGCGCCTCCTTTAACCTTCAAGACGCGAGTGACCATCACCTGAGCCGCGACGTTAATCAGCAAACTCAACAAGAGCAGAATCAATCCAACGCCAATGTAAGCGGACTTCTCTAACGGTCCAGTAGCCTCCAAGAAACCGTTAGCTATAAGCGAAGCCATCGTCTGGGAGGGCTTGAAAAGCGAAGTAGGAATCGCAGCAGGACCAGTCGCGTTTCCTATAAGCATGGCAACCGCCATCGTCTCGCCCACAGCTCTGCCAAGACCGAGAATAACTGCCCCAAAAATTCCTGAGCGACCATAGCCAAGAACCCAATACCTGATTACTTCCCATTTTGTTGCGCCGATGCCGTAAGCGCCTTCACGGATCGAGTTGGGGACTGCGTTGATGACTTCTTTCGAGACGGAAGCAACCGTAGGTATTATCATAATTGCCAAAATTACTCCAGCAGTGAAAACGTCCAAGCCAAACGGGGTGCCGCTGAAAATCGGTATCCACCCCAGATAAGTGGAAACGGGTGTTTCTATGTAGTTTAAAATCCAGTAGCGGAAGATGAAGAGTCCCCAAAGCCCGTAGATCACGCTTGGAACCGCCGCTAACAGCTCGACAAGATATCCGACTGGCACTCTCAGGGCTTTCGGGGCCATCTCCACCAGAAAGATGGCTATGCCGAGACTCAAGGGCACTCCTATTAGAAGCGCGATGCCTGAAGTGACAAGCGTCCCGAGGACATAGGGAAGGGCGCCGAATGCTTCTCTTCCCTCAACCGGATTCCATTTTGTCCCAACGAAAAAGTCTACGCCGAACCGTTCCAGGACAGGCAGCGAACCGGTGACAAGAGTGTAAGCAGTGACTGCGAGGATTACGATTGCTGAAGCTGCGATTACGGCAGCCAATATCTTGAAGACGCTATCGCCGGTGAGTTTTTTGTTCATGTTAACCTGCTCTCGCCTCTGGAATGATTAACAAAAAGGGTTGTTGGAAGTTGTGTCGAAGTTTGATGCCGCATCTAAGTTGTCGGTAAGTTTTGTCCGTTGAAGGTTATTGATTGGATGGTTGCTTCGTCTATTTGCACCACGTTTGATGGAAGCTGTGCGTATGCAAGTCCAGGCGCCAACTGCTGACCGTCGTGTACAACGTACCAGAGGAATTGGACAAGCGCTGTTGCCTTGGCTTGCGTCATTCCCTGAATCACATTTAGTTCCTGATAGGAGAGCAAGTACGTGAAGCTTACTATTGGGTAGGCATTTGCGTCTTGGGTGTCGAGAAGACTTACACTAGTCCAGCTTGAGTTGCCTGCTGGAAGACCGCTTGAAGCGCCCGATTGGACAGCTGACTGCGTCGAAGTGAGAGTAGGCTGAATCCAGTTTCCCGCAGGGTTCTGAACTGCCGCGACAGTCATGCCGTTCTGCAGTGCATAAGCTAACTCGACATATCCGATAGCATATTGTGTCCCGTTGACAGTAGAAGCGACGCCTGTGTTGCCGTTCGAGCCAATTCCCATCGGCCACGCTACTGATTTGCCTTGTCCAATTGTGCTGTTCCATTGGGAACTTGATATGCTCAAGTAACCTGTGAAGATGAAAGTTGTTCCTGAACCGTCGGATCTGTGAATTGTGGTGATGGCTTTTGCCGGGAGCGTCACATTTGTGTTTAGGCTTTGGATCTCTTGGTCATTCCACGTTGTGACTGTGCCTTGGAAGATGTCTGCTATCACTTTGCCTGTTAAGTGGAGACCTGTTGGAACGCCTGGCAAGTTGTAGGCTACGGTGACTGCGCCGATTGTTTCTGGGATATGAAGCGCGTTAGGTATGCTGGCCATGTCGGTGGCGCTGAGTGGTGCGTCTGAGGCTGCATAGTCCACTGTTTTGCTTTTAAGAGCAGATATTCCTCCACCGCTGCCGATTGACTGATAATTAATTTGGACATTGTTTTTCACGTTATGGGTGTACTGAGCGATGATGGCGTTGAGCAGCGGATACGGGAATGTAGCTCCTGCACCAGTCAACGTTACTGATGCCTGTGGCGACGGACTGGGCGATGATGTCGGCTGTGATAAGTATGTGTAGGCAAAAACGCCTCCTATAATTATGACTATCGCAACTATTGCCGCTGCGAGTGTATATGTATTTTTCATTTTTTTGTTCCTCGTTTTTGAAAACTAAATAGTAGAAAGCTTGCTATATAGATACCCTCCATAAACTTTATAGACTATATAGATATGATATGTATATAGCGAGGCAATAGACCTACTATAGAACCTCGCGGATAGTGCATGATTTGACCAACAAAGCTGAAACGGGAAAAACAGGAAACGAAGATCAAAGAAAACTCCAAATCACAGGCGGCTCAACATACATACTCTCTCTGCCGAAAGGCTGGGTCACGCGAAATCAGCTTAAGCAAGGAAGCTCAATGTTACTTCGCGAAGAAGACGATGGATCACTCTCGATTACCCCGTCCAAACTTGAAAAAAAGGAAAAACAGGACGAAGCCTTCATCAAAGTTTCAACAAATAACAACCCAGACGCAGTGATGAGAACGGCAATTTCCGCCTATCTATTTGGCTACAATATTCTCCATTTAAAAGCTCAAGGTCAGCAACAGTTGTCGTCAAAGTTGAGAAATCACCTGAAGAATTTCGCCAGAAATTACTTGGTGGGCACGGAAATCGTGATTGACACCCCAACCGATTTGACCCTTCAGGTCTTACTAAATTACCCCGAACTCACTGTTCAAAGTGCACTGAGCAGAATGTCAATAATAGCCGCATCCATGCACAAAGAAGCCATTACCTCACTTAAGAAACTGGATTATACGGTAGCGAAAGCTGTGATAGAAACAGACCGCGAAGTTAACCGATTCGGCCTGTACATAGTGCGATTGCTGAAATTGGCGGTCTCAAACTCTCGCATAGTCAAAGAAATCGGCTTAAACAATCCAAGAGAATGCCTCGGCTACAGGCTCATAGCAAAATCCGTTGAAAGAACCGCGGACCACGCCACAAAAATCGCTGAAAACGTGCTGCTCCTGAAAGGTCCAGTAAATGAGGAACTTCTTGAAAGAATAAGCCAAATGAGTAACTTGGCAATTTCAATGTTTGAGAACGCCGTGGAAGCTCTATTCAAACGCGACTTCAACTTGGCTGAATCCTTGATTGAAAAGATAAGCCAAGTACACAAACTGGAAAAAGAGGCTGTTCTCTCTTCTCAAAGTGTCAAAATTGAAGAAATCGTCAACTTGCGGCTGCTCATTGAGAGCGTTCGAAGAACTGCAGAGTACGCCAGCGACATCTCGGAAGTGGTGCTCAACCTGAACGTGGAATCAGTGCTGAGCTAGCGCAATGCTTAAAGGCTGTTTTTCTTAAGCCCTGCCTTCTGATTTTCATGTTGGCGGCGTCTGTAGCCATGTTCCGATTTTTCTGGCTACTGTAAAACTTGCCCATGCTAGGGCGCCGACGAGTTTGTCATCTTCTGGAAAGTGTTTCCTAAACGCCGAAACGACGCTTTCGTCTATTTTGTAAGGTGCCAACGCAGTCAACAAGGCAAGACGTGCCGCGTCCTGTGTTGCCTCGTCAAACCTGCTGATTGCATCTTCGCTCCAAGCCAAACTGAGCTCGCTTGTTTTCCCGTTCCACTCGTTAATTTCCTCCTGCACGTGAGCGCGCACCTCTAAGGGTAAGGCGTACTCTCCAACTTTTTCAACAGTTGCCGCGAAGCTTGCATACGCCCAAGCAACGTTGGATGCCGTTTTCGCCCAGTGCAAGTCAACTGGCAAATCCGCCTTGGGCAAAAACTGCAATGCATCTCCAATGGTCTTGGAACGGTGAACCGCACCTGAAAACATCCAGCCTGCCACTCTTTTCAACGAGCCTTTCAGCCAGCGCTGGTTAAACGGCAATGGCGACTCGCTTAACAGTACGCTTGCCATGCGATTCATGTAGTGATAAAAAACAGCAGTGCCGATGAATTCAGGCGCATCTTGCCGCGAAAAAGGCGGCGAACGAAGAACCTGAGCCTTAGGTGAACTTGTCGCCATAGCCCACTCGACGGTCAAGCGCGTTTTCGCGTCTGATATTTGGCTGGAGCGGTTGTTGCTGATTGCGTTTGCTGTTCTCCTCATTCCGGTCGCGTTTAACATTATCGTGTGCGCATCCACGCAGTACGGGCACTGGTTAAGTTTTGAAACCGTCGCCGCCACGGCTTCTTTGGCTTCTCTGGGGACGTTGCCAACCAACTCGGTTTCTCGGCACGTCATCCAAGCAGCCGCCAAAAGCTTCGGCAAAGGCGAATGCAGCAAGAAAGGCTCAACTACTCTGCCGAAATCCCGCTTAATCTGAGCATAAACTTCAGCGACAAGCCCTTCAGCGGAATCTGGCTTAACGGGGTTAATGTATTTTATCGCGAGAGAGACCCTCCTGTCAGCAGAAACCTTTCAGAAGATGCGTCAGGCTTCAACTTGAGAATCACGTTTGCCTCTATTTGTTTCGAATTTCAAATAAGCTTTGCTGCTTTGAACCCATGCAGCGCGAAAACTGTTTTCTTTCAAAAACATTATAACCTCTCTTGATTCTATAAACTAAAACGGTAGCGTTCCCATGCCCGCGGAAGACAAACTCTGGTTCAAATCATGGCCCAGTGATGTGCCTAAGCGCTTAAGCTATCCCGAGGTTCCACTCTGCGAAATTCTCAGAAAAACCGCAAAAGCACACCCTGAAAAAGCAGCTATAGCATATTTTGAACGGGAAATCACTTATGAAGAGCTGGATGTGCTTTCTGACCAGTTCGCGGCGGCACTTGCCGGTTTAGGCGTGGAGAAAGGCGACAGGGTGGCAATTTTCCTGCCCAACACGCCGCAGTTTATCATCGCCTATTTCGGGATTCTTAAGGCTGGCGCCGTCTTGACGCCCATTAGCCCCATGCACAGGGAACGTGAAGTGGAGTACCAGCTAAGTGATTCGGAAGCTGAAACCATAGTCGCGTTAGACTCGGTTTACCCCATCGTGGAGACGGTCTGGCGGAAAACCAAGCTGAAACGGGCGATAATCACCAGCTTAGAAGAGTACGCGTCCAAAACCGCCGCTGCCTTCAATAGAACTCCACAGAAAACTGATGTCCACTTCTTCCAAGAGCTTCTCAACGAAAACGCGGACGCGGAACCCCCAAAAGTCCACATCGACCCAACCGAAGACTTGGCGGCGCTGCAGTACACAGGCGGAACCACGGGCACAGCCAAAGGCGCCATGCTCACCCACGCGAACCTCGTCGCCAACGCCGTAGGCTTCGCAGCTTGGATAAACGGCACCCCGATGAAGGAAACTGTTTTGGCAGCGTTACCGCTTTTCCACATCTACGGCATGACCACAAGCATGAACGTCCCAGTCAACTTAGCCGCCAAGATGGTGCTGCTCCCCCGATTCGACCCCACCAAAGCCCTGGAAAGCATCCAGCGGCACAGGGTCACGGTTTTCTGCGGCTCCCCCATCATGTACCAAACATTGCTCGCGAACCCTGAACTTGGCAAGTACGACTTAACCTCCATCCGCGTCTGCATCTCAGGCGCGTCACCGCTTCCGCCGCAGGTCCAGAAGCAGTTCATGCAGGTCACAGGCGGGTTCCTCGCGGAAGGCTACGGCTTAACCGAAGCGTCACCTGTTACCCACTGCAGCCCCGTGGACCGCACAATGTGCACAGTGAAGATAGGCTCCATCGGCTTGCCCCTGCCCGACACCGACGCCAAAATCGTGGACGCAGAAACAGGCGAAAAAACCCTTGCGCCAGGCGAAACAGGCGAACTCGCCGTCAAAGGACCCCAAGTGATGAAGGGCTACTGGAACCGCGCAGAGGAAACCGCGTTGGTTCTCCGCGGCGGATGGCTCCTCACAGGCGACATCGCACGCATGGACGCCGACGGCTACTTCTACATCACCGACCGCAAGAAAGACCTCATCAAATACAAAGGCTACAGCGTCTACCCCCGCGAAATCGAGGATGTGCTGTACGAGTATGCAGCCGTAAAGCTCTGCGCAGTCATAGGCAAACCTGACCCCCTGGCAGGGGAGATTCCGAAGGCTTTTGTGGTGCTAAAAGATGGCATGGCGGTTTCGGAAAAGGAAATCATCAAATTCGTCAACGGAAAAGTGGCACCGTACAAGGCAATCCGCGAGGTCGAGTTCAGAAAAGAACTGCCGCTGAGTTCCGCGGGAAAGGTACTGCGAAGAATGCTCAAGTAAAAGTAGCCTAAATAAGCCCAACATTTCGCAAAATTGGAAGACGAAAACTGATAGATAATAAAATTATCTTATATGAGCAAATTTAAAAATGGATCCAACCATTACTTTAATATCCTTAGAAGCGAATCCATGGTGAAGGGCTTGTTTTCGGTTTCGTTAGAAGAACTTAAAAAAATTCCGTACTTAGATCACTTTCCAAAAGATGGAAGAATAGTTTTTTCCAATCCCTATTTCAATCCGAAAGACAAAACTTTTAAGATTTTCATCCCTCAAGCAGGTAAGATAATATGGTTGTTCGCTGAGCCTGTCGAATCCTGTTATTATGCCGAGAACATTTTGAGTGAATCAACAGACCTGTACCTTAGTGTTGTAGACATTATTGGACGGCATTATTCATTTGACTCTGTGATGCAAAACCTCTGGAGTATAATAAGAGACGTCCTAAATTGTGGTGTTGCTATTGAAAAATACTTTGTTTTTCTTGACCGCTACAGAAACACAAACAATCTTATGTCCTCGAGTTTAGTAGCCACAGAACTTGAGTATTTTTTTGGAAATTTGCGATCTTTGTATGATCTGCTCCAAAAAATTATCAATGACCTTTGGATGAGAGCTACTGGAAAGAAACTGCCTGAAAGCTTTAACCGAGTAGTATCGAAAGAGCATCTGAAAGAAAAATATGGCTTACCTGATCCTCTTATTTCATACTATGAAAATGCAAAAGCTTTCTTTGATAAGTGCTGTTTGATACGCGACAATATATACCATCGCGGTTTGGGCGTGGAAACGATTTTTTGTTTTGAAGATGGTTTTGCATTACAGAAAGATAGCATTTTTCCTAGTCCATTTGTCTCGGAGTTTGACAACATTTGGCCTCAAAAGAAAATCAAAAAGAATGGGCTGGTTTCAATTCTGGCGTTAATGGCATATGTAAACAACGAAATGCTGAGAAGTCTTAACCTGTTTTCTCAAACCTTAATCCAAACGATACCGCCGTATCCTACGACATCGGAAAAATGTAAGATATTTCTTAGAAGTCCTTTCGCTCACCACCTGATTGAATCAGAAAGATACATTGAAGAACAGTGGATTTTCCCAGCTGGAAAATAAGCTATCACTATCAAATCGAGTATTGAGGTTGATTCCTCGTTGCGCTGTCACAATCTATATGAATTCTCATTTTCTACTATTTGATGAGAGTCTTACCTTTGCGCCTTAAAGTCAATGTCACTGGCATCGTTCAAGGTGTCGGTTTCCGCCCCTTCATCTACCGAACCGCCGTCAAAAACGGTTTGACAGGTTACGTGCGGAACCGAGGCGACGCAGGCGTAGAAATCCTCCTCGAAGGCACACAAGACGCCGTAGACAGTTTCATGCGTGACCTAAGAGAGCATAAACCGCCGCAAGCCCGAATCCACGGCATCATCAAAACCGCGCTCAAAGGCAAAAACGAGTACGCCCAGTTCACGATAATCAAGAGCTCCGAGGAAACCGAGCACTCAGGTTCGGTGGTGCCGCCTGACAGCGCCATCTGCAACGAATGCCTCAAAGAGCTGCGAGACCCAAAAGACCCTCGGTATGATTACTTTTTCATCACTTGCGTCAACTGCGGGCCACGATTCACGCTCATTGAGCGGTTGCCTTACGACCGCGAGAACACCACCATGCGCGAGTTCCCCCTCTGCGGCTTCTGCCTGAAAGAGTACGAGGACCCGCTTAACCGAAGGTTCCACGCGCAAACCGTGGCTTGCCCACTATGCGGTCCCAAAGCATATTTGACAACACGGATTGGCGAAACCGTAAAGGCCGCGGACCCTGTGCGTGAAGCAGGCAAACTCCTCAGCGAAGGCAACATCGTCGCCGTGAAAGGCTACGGGGGATTCCACATCGCCGCCTCCACAACCAAAGAAAAGCCACTGACCAGACTTCGAGCGTCGAAGCACCGACGCGCCAAGCCATTTGCCATCATGGCGCGAAGCCTAGAAGCCGCAAGAGCCTTCGCCGAAGTGAACCCGAAGGAAGCGGAACTGCTGACTTCTGCCGCGCGCCCCATAGTCTTATTGAACAAGAGCAGCCAGTACAGCCTTTCGCCGTTAGTGGCGCCTGACCTGCACAACGTCGGCGTCATGCTGCCCTACTCAGCCATGCATTACATGCTCTTCGACCCAGTAAATGACGCGGCGTTCGTGATGACATCCGCGAACCCGCCCAACCAACCCATAGTAAACGACAACGACGAAGCTTTGAGGTCGCTGGGCGGCACCGTGGATTACTTTTTGTTTCACAACCGCAAAATCGCCCACCGCTGCGACGACTCAGTAACCCGCGTCCACGCAGAGCACAACGCGTTCATCAGGCGAAGCAGAGGCTACGCGCCCGCGCCCATAATGCTCACTGCAAAAGCGGAACGCTGCGTAGTAAGCTTAGGCGGCGAACTCAACAACACCTCATGCATACTGAACCAAGATAAAGCATTCATCAGCCAGCACATCGGCGACGTGGAAAACGTGGAAACCCGCCGTTTCCTGCAAGAAGCCACCGAACACCTCATCCGCCTCACAAACAGCAAAGTAGACACGGTAGCCTGCGACCTGCGCCCAAAATTCATAACCACGGCGTTGGCGCAGGAACTGGCGGAGCAAAACGGTTGGCAACTTGTTCGGGTGCAGCACCACCACGCGCACGTTGCCGCGTTGATGATGGAGCACGGCATAGACGAAATCGTAGGCATGGCATGTGACGGCTACGGTTACGGAGCAGACGGAACCGCATGGGGCGGCGAAGTACTCCTATGCACTCGTGGATTCGCAGGCTTCAAGCGGCTGGGGCATTTGGAGAAGCAGCCCTTGTTGGGAGGAGATGTCGCCACGCGTTATCCCTTGCGCATTGCCGCGGGAATACTCAGCAAGAATGTTGATGTGGCACCGTGGCTGCTGAAACATACTGGGCACTTGCCTCACGGCGAAACCGAAGCCAACCTAATCCTCAGCAAACTCAAAAAAGCTACAGGCACACCTGAAACGACAAGTCTCGGCAGAATCCTGGACGCTGCAGCAGCAATAATAGGCTTGTGCTACGAGCGCACCTACGAGGGCGAAGCCGCCATGAAGCTTGAATCCGCCGCATTGAAAGGCAAAGACACCTTAGACTTAGCGTCCATCATCTGCGGAAACACATTAGACACGACGCAGATGCTTACTGCGATATTCGAGAACAAGGCCAAAATGGCAAAGGCAAACCTGGCATATTCAGTTCACGCTTACTTAGCCAAGGGCTTGGCAGAGCTAGCCGTGGAAAAGGCAGTGGAAAACGGCGTCAAGACTGTGGGCTTCTCAGGCGGCGCTGCTGTCAACTCGTTGCTGGCTTCAATCATGCGGGAGACTGTGGAAGCGGCGGGTTTGCGGTTTCTTGTTCATGAGGCTGTGCCCGCAGGTGACGGCGGCGTAAGCTTCGGTCAGGCGGTTGTAGGTGGATTCAGCCGTTTCTAGACCATACCCTTTTTATCGCCGTTTTCCCCGTGAGCTTATGTTGACCGATAATGTGTTTGGCTATTCCAGCACGCGTCCAAAGTCTCAAAGGAGACAAAGCGCAGGTGGACTTCGGCGAAGGCGTTCTCCGAGAAGTTAACGTGACGCTTGTAGAGGCGAAAGTGGGCGATTACGTTTTGGTGCATGCAGGCTACGCCATCCAAAAGATGGACCAGAAAGACGCCTTGGAAACGCTTAGTTTGTGGAACGAGATTCTTGAAGCTGGAAAAGAATGAAAAGGCAGGTTTTCCGTGACATGACGGAACCAACAAGTTTCAGAGACCCCGAACTGGCAAAGCGCATAGCAGACAAAATCAGAGCGCTCACGCCGAAAACCGAAAACGTCAAGATCTGCCATGTCTGCGGCACGCATGAATGGACCATAACGCATTATGGCTTACGCAGCCTTCTGCCCGAGAACCTTGAAGTTATCGCTGGACCCGGCTGCCCAGTGTGCATTTTGCCCGCTTCAGAAGTGGACGCCGCTATCCAGTTGGCGAAAAAAGGCATTGTCGTCACGTGTTTTGGTGATGTTCTCCGTGTTCCCGGTTCTCACGGGTCTCTTTTAGACGCGAAGGCGGATGGCGCAGATGTCAGAATAGTTTACAGCACAAGCGACGCCGTCAAATTGGCGCAGGAACAGCCGCAAAAAGAGTTCGTTTTCTTCGCTGTAGGCTTCGAAACCACCGCGCCTTCAACCGCCATCGAAGTCGGGCAAAAACCCACAGGGAACTTGAGTTTCTTGATTGCGCACCGTGTGGTTCCGCCTGCCATGGAGCTGCTGGCGAAGATGCCTGAACTTAATCTGAATGGTTTCATAGCGCCTGGGCACGTTAGCACCATAATCGGCGTTAAGCCTTACGAGGTTTTCCCCGAAAAGTACAGTTTGCCCACGGTTGTGGCGGGTTTTGAGCCGCTGGACTTGTTGTTTGCCGTTTACATGATTGTTAAACAGTTGAAGGAGAAAAAACCCCGTTTAGAAAACGAGTATTCGCGTGCGGTGCAGTGGCTGGGCAACGTGAAAGCGCAGAAACTAATCAACGAAGTCTTCACTGTTGTGGATGGCAAGTGGCGCGGCTTAGGAACCATTCCAGCGTCCACGCTTACGCTGAAGGCGCAGTACGCTGATTATGACGCCGTTCGCAAGTACAACGTGAAGCTGGAAGACGGCATAGACTCGCAGCCAGGCTGCCGATGCCACCTCGTAGTCATAGGCAAAATCAAACCCGACGCTTGCCCGCTGTTTTTGAAGGCGTGCACGCCGCAGAATCCTGTCGGCGCCTGCATGGTCAGCATGGAAGGCACCTGCCGCGTGTGGGCGAAAACAGTCAGCAACCCCTCAGCGTAGTCAAAGGCTCTTTTTGTTGGTGCCCAATTATGCGGAGAAACCGTAAGCTCTTTATGTCCTAAGTTATGTTCTTTCAGAGCAGAAACCCACATGAGCCTTCGTAGCCTAGCCCGGTGGGGCGTTACCTTGGTAAGGTAATGGTCGCGGGTCCAAATCCCGCCGAAGGCTCCACTCTCCCAACTTCAGACTTTGCCAGCTATTTTTCAAACAAAAAATGCATATATATGCATATGCACATAGTATTTGCCATGACTAAAGTGATATCTCTCTCAAACGAAGCATACCAAACTCTTAAGGATTCCAAGAGGCCTGGCGAATCTTTTTCAGACGTTGTTCTGCGAGTCACGAGTAAAGAGCAAAAGAAATCGATTCTGGAGTTTGCGGGAACTTGGAAAGGCGACGACATAGACGAAGTTTTTTCGCGCGTACTGAAAGATAGGGAGCAATCAAAATCAAGAGAGATTGAGCTATAATTTGACAATTATAGACACTAACGTAATGGTTGCCTTACTAAAAGGATCAGCAGATGAGGTGGAAAAGGTACGCGAGTTGGTAAACAAAAATGACCCAGTTGCCATAACAATCATTACAGCTTACGAGTTACTAAAGGGAGCTAACCTCTCATCGAAACGGCAAGAAAATCTGATAGACGTAAGGAAAGCGATTTCAAACATCCAAGTTCTGGACTTGTCACCTGAAGCATGCGAGGAAGCGTCAAATATCTACTGCGAACTCCAAAAATCAGGCAACCTAATAAGCGAATTTGACATTCTAATCGCAGCAATCGCAAAAACAAATGGCGAAGCTGTCCTAACCCGCGATAAGCACTTCAGATCTATAAGAGGACTAGAGCTAACCAAATGGTAGTTCAACGCGTTTACCTTGGTAAGGTAATGGTCGCGGGTCCAAATCCCGCTCGCGTTTTAGCTCTTAAAATGTCGGCTAAGCCAATTACGAAACTCATCTGGTCATACTTTTGGAGGAGACAAACTTCGCAATCTCATCACTTATTCGGTTTATCATGTTTATATTTTGTTCTCCAAATGAGCTTTCAATTGGCACAAGGATTTTGTTCGGGAAACCATCGGCATATCTGTCCTCAAGTGCCTCTACAGTCTGTGTTGCATGAGGTGACACTACTATGATTTTCTTTTTTCCAGTATCTTCCGAAATTATTTCGTTAAAAATTATTTCGTTAAGATACTCATCTCTAAATTTGAATCCCACGAAAATTGCTATTTCAGACTCTGCAAATATTCTCTTGAATAATACATGCAACGTGTTGAATGGCTCTATTTCGGGTTTGAATTTTTCCGCTGGATATATAACCAGATTTTCTTTGAAACGTTTTGTCCCTCTTGTTCTTTCCTCAGTACTCACTTTGACAATTGAATTATCGTGCCGCCTTCGCCAATTCAGAGATCCATGAAGTTTAAAAAGCTTGACAATTGGTTGGTTCGGGGGTTTTCCTCTTACAACTTCATCATATTCTGAGGGCTTCCAGTCGAATTCCTCTGCCCGTCCTCGTCTTTCAAAACCATCAACACACAAATATTCACTATGGCTACAAAACTCTTCAATTACGCGATCATAATTAGTCGTAAAAACAGGAATTTCATTGTCTTCTCTGCGAAGGAAGATCATCTCCATGAGAGGTTCGTATGCGTTAATCACACTGTCGAGTGTCTTTGGAGAAAACTCGTACTGTCTATACACATCACTCTGAATTCTATCCTCTAACTTATCTGCAAGTCTTAGAAGGTCGGGTAGATTGTTAGAAAGCCGTTCTAGATTTACTGATGTTTGAAATCTAGCCGTAAGTTCTCTGAGAGGATGCTTCTCGAAGATCCGCAATGCTTCTAACATTTCAAGAACATGCTCTACGTCTTTAACATGAGGCACTTTGATGAGGTTAGAAAACAACAATCCTTCGGCTGACTCTCCCAATTCAGCTTTTAGTTCTTCAAGAAAGGATTGAGTCGTCGGATATCCAAATGATGCAGATGCTCCAGCACCAAGAAACAGCATCACTCGCTTCAGAGGGACTGCTCTCATACAAGTATTCGACCTAGCTTTCTGTTTCAACTTTTTAACCTTATATCTTTTGTGTCTCGGTTCCATGTTCGCAGGGACAGAAATCTACCTTAGTCCAAAAAAGTGAAGTCTATTTCCTGTGGCACATAGCCAAAGATAAATAACCTTAGTTTTATCTTTTGACTCTTTATGTGATGTGGATAAAATCTTTTCCGAGCATAACAGGTCTATCCTCTTTTACATTGGAAATCTTTCGTTTTCTCTGCTCAATGTTGTGCTGTTTTGGGCGTTTAATTTTTATATACATGGTAAGCTAACAGAGTACAGAGGATATCATGGCTCTCGACGACCCGTTAACCATCGCAGTCATAGCTTCAGTGGTGATAATCGCCATTGTCGCCTGCGTAATCGTCATTTTCGCCATGCGAAGACGCATGAAGAAACCTGTGAAGCCGTCGAAAAAGCCCGAATTCGAGCCTGAACTTGCAGGTTTACCGTTTAAAGTCACCAAGAGCGTGCAGTCAACAGACGCCACAAACGCTAAGGATGAACTGAGAATTCTGGATTTGGAACGTGAAATCCTCAGCGACGCCATACGCCGCTTGTACGAGGCGCATGCGGAAGGCAAAATCAGCGAGCAAGAACGCGAACGCTTAGCAAGCAGCTACAAATCGCGCATGATGGCTGTGAAAGAGTCCATGGCAAAGGACGAAACCATCGTTGCCCTGCACGAGCTGGAAGGCATGCAGGAAGACTTGATGAAGCTCTTCAGCGAACGCTTCGGCGAATTAACCAGCAAAGTGGACGAACTCCGCACCAGAATTGATGTGAAAACCATCAAAGAAATCAAAGTGCAAATGCCCAAGCCGCAGACACCAGTTGTTCCGGAGCAAATGGAGACATCCGAAGAAGAAGCAGAAGAAGAGGAAGAAGGCGAAGACAAAGCCAAAAAGAAACGCAAACCACCCGCCGAAAAGCCAACCCAGAAAACTGAAGCAGAAAAGCGGATAGAGGGAATCCGAAACGAAGTGGAAAAGGTCTTAGACAAACTGGGGCAGATGGAAATTGAAACCTAACATGCAACCCCTACCTGACGCTGCCAAGCGTAGAGCCGCAGAAGCCGCAGTAACCCACGTCAAAGACGGCATGGTTGTCGGGCTC
>CAYGVV010000013.1:0-16537 GCA_964353395.1 uncultured Candidatus Bathyarchaeia archaeon
CTGGTCTCAAATCCGCAGAAGCAGCGGCAGAAGCCATTCGCGCACGCGCACCCGACGTTATCATGCCGTTCCCAGGAGGAGTTTGCCGAGCAGGCAGCAAAGCGGGGTCGCTAAAGTACAAGATGAAAGCTTCAACGAACCATCCTTACTGTCCAACCCTGAGAACACTCGTGCCCGACTCGGTGGTTCCTGAAAATGTGGGCAGCGTGTACGAAATCGTCATGAACGGCTTAAGTCTTGACGCCGTCAAAAACGGCATGAAGCAAGGTGTAACCGCAGCGGCATGCGTGTCAGGCGTGGTGAAAATCTCGTCAGGCAACTACGGCGGAAAGCTGGGTCCTTTTAAGGCGTTCTTGAAAGAGGCAATCGGCGCAACATAACCTTCCCTTTTATCCTTACGGAACTTTTATTTGATATGACGCAACGTAGTTTACGTACAACATTAATCATTAGTGAAAACATTTGAGCACCGCAAAAAAGACCTCTCTGGAACTATTCAGGCTGCGAAAGACACTGGACATCCTAGCCCACAAAGAAGGCAGCCACACAGAGCTCATTACAATTTATGTTCCGCCTGGCAAGCAGATCAGTGACGCTATAAACATGCTCAGAGACGAATACGGAACCGCGTCAAACATCAAATCAACCACCACACGCAAAAACGTCCAAGAAGCCATCGTTAAAGTCCAGCAAAGGCTCAAGCTCTTCAAGGACCCGGGCGAAAAAGGAATAGTTATCTTCTGCGGCGCTATCCCCCAAGCAGGCGGTGGACCCGGCAGCGAACGCATGGAAACCTACGTTGTCACTCCGCCTGAACCTATCAAAATTTACCTTTACCGTTGCGACTCGCGTTTCCACACGGAGTACCTGCAGGAGATGCTGCGGGAAAAAGAAACATTCGGCATAATTTTGGTTGATGCGTCAGATGCGACAATAGCGACGCTTCAAGGCAAAAGACTAGACATTGTTCGGCAAATGTATTCAGGTGTTACTGGAAAAACCCGCGCAGGCGGACAATCAGCCAGGCGATACGAACGATTAAGAGACATGCAGCTTAACGAATACTTCACTCGCGTAGGCAAACACGCTGATGAAATCTTTTTGCCCATAGAAAACCTCAAGGGCATAATTCTTGCTGGTCCCGGACCCACGAAGTTTGACTTCGAAAAAGGTGACCACCTCAACTACCAACTTAAAAACAAAATCATAGAAAGAGTCGACACTGCATATGTGGAAGAACAGGGCGTCAAGGAAGTTGTGGAGAAAGCGCCTGAAATCATGCGTAAAGTGCGTTACATCGAGGAAAAAGAGATTATGCAAAAGTTTCTCTACGAGTTGGGGCATGACACTGGAATGATAACGTACGGCGAAGTTGAAGTTCGAAGAGCCCTTGAAGCAGGCGCAGTCAGAACACTATTGCTCTCAGAAAGTGTGGACTTTTCACGCGTGACAGTAAAATGCAGCGCCTGCGGCTATCAGGAACAGCACACCGTAAAGAATCAGAACATGGCGAATTTCGAGCAGGAATTGACGGGGAAACCGTGCCCGAAGTGCAAAGCGCCAAGCTTAACCATAGCTGAAAAGACGGATATTGTTGATGATCTTGCTCAGATAGCGGAGTACTCGAATACTGATATCGAAATGATTTCGGGAGAAACAGAAGAAGGCCAGATGCTAAAGAACGCGTTCGGCGGAATAGCCGCCATGTTACGGTTCAAAAGTCAGGGCTAAGCTCATTTACTTGAGGCTTAAAATTCGTTCGACTTCGCTTTTGCAGGCGCCTTTTATGAGTAGTTTTTTCTGTTTCGAAGTGAAACCCGATGTAATCTCGACTCTGCGGTGAAAAAGTTTGGAGAGTTCTTTCACAAGTTCTTTGTTAACTTTGCCTTTAACGGGCTCTTCCGTGCAGCGGACGACAACTTCCTCACCTTCAATAATGGCTTCGAACTTTGCCGAGTTCGGTTTAACAAGTACTTCGATTATTGTACCGTCTTTTGTTTCGCTGATTTTCATGCGGGTACGCACTCGGCGTCTGTTTTGCCTTTCAGTGCCCAGCTGAACTTCTTCCGCAACGTCGTGGGATAGAACTTTTCCAAGTTAAAATTGACTTTCTTAGCCCACTTCATGTATGCAGTAGGGTCAATGTAAGATTTTAGAGAAGTGCCCAAATTGTATTCCCGCGTGAGCTTGGTCAATTCTATGTCGAGCTTCGCTTTTTCGATTCGCGCTGCAAGCGACTCAGTTTTCTTGCCTTCCGCCTTCTTCTGCACCAGTTGCGCTTCGAGTTCTTTGAGTCGGGTTTCTTTCTTTGCCAGTCGGTCTTGGAATGTGGGTGGAATTTTGCGTTTGTGATTGGCGACTTCCGCAACTTTCAGGTTCGCCATCTTCGCCGCATACATCTTCTCGTAGTCTGGGTCATCTTTCTTAACTCCGCTCTTGGCGAGTTCTTCCGTGACGGTTTTGGTGCATCGCCAAGTGCGGAACACTTTAGCTGTTAAGCCAGGCATTTTCTCGCTGAGGAACCGCGAAACCTTTTTGGAGTCTATGCCTTTGAAGAGGTATTCTTTGCTGTTGTCTCCGAAGTACTTGATGTTCTTGATGACTTCTGGCGGGGCTTTCACGTTCTTTATCCATCTTACGGAGTCTTTGCCTAAGAAGTCGAAGTGCAACGTGTCGTCGCCTTCAAATGTGATGTGTTCTTTTCGCAGCGTGATGGCGCCCACGGTGTCGGCTTCGTCAGGGTCTTTTTCGTCGCCCACCCTCATGTTCGGGTTCAGGATGAGCCAGCAGACGGTGGCTACTTTTCGTCTGTTCTCGTCTTTGGAGTCGAGGTTTCTGAGGATGTAGTCTTCGATTTTTCCTATTTGCTTGCCTAAGGTTTCGGCTTTCTTAAATTTCTCTTTCTCTCGGTTCTGCTTCAGGAACGCTGAGTCGCTGAACCAGACGTACTTGATTTTTCCCGTGAGCTTGTCTTCCCATTTCGCCACGTACATCTTGTTAGGTTCCCAAACGACGCCTTTCCACTTTCCAGGCGGAACAGACACATCTTTGGGAAGGTTGAGTATGATATCTTCTTCACGTGGACCGTCCTTCCATTTGCCACGTTGCGGGTGATCGCCCCTACCAGCGAAAAGGCATGAAGGCTCAGCCGTCCAGTTGGCTATTTCCAGCTTCTGCCCATCGACTTCGGCGACGGCAAATTTGCTTTTTAGTTCTTCCCGTTTGACTTTGCGTTCTGCGGTTAGTTGCTTTTTCTCTTCGGAGGTCATCTTGGCTTTCTTCTGCTTTTCCGCTTCGACATAGTTGGCAACTTCAGAGAAGTCAATGTCCTGGTGGATTGCAGCGCTTGGATTGGTTATGTCGTTGGCGGAGTAGTTTTCTATTTTCTTGATGTATTCTTGGGCGAAAGAGCCTAAAAATCCACAAGTTGGGATGTTTTCAGTTTTTAGTTGTTCCAGAAATTCGCGCATGAAGTTCTTCATGAACAACTTGTCAGGTGGAGACACGGTTGACTGCCTTTTTCTTATCCACGCAACAGCCATCTGCTCGCTCTTCGGAGTCAACTTTATGGTGTGCCCTTGAATTTTGATGGTGAATCCTTTGTGCTCGTATTGTGGAACGAATATTCCGTTGTGCTTGAGGCTTTTCAAAACATGCTTCATGTGTCTGAGTGTCCGTTCAATGCATAAGTGGAAACTTTGCAGCTTTTCCATGATTTTGATGTTTGCTTACTTAAAAACTTTAACCCTGCAATTCTGCAGTCAGATTAAAAGGGCAACTTGGAATCTTTGCAGGCACGTCTCTTCTTCATTTTGGCGTAGACTTCTTCAACCATCTTGCGTTCCACGTATCCTTTGTGTGGGCGGAAACCGCCTGAGAACCTGCCTGGGATGTGCATGAGTTCGTGAATGAGGGTTTTTTCTTTGTCTTCAGGGGACATTTTGTCGTATATCTCTGAAATAATCTCAATTGTGTAGGCTGGCGGCATGTTCAGCACCCCCTGCCATAGTTTGCCTAACCCGTGGATGCGGGCTATGGTGCGCCTAGCTTTAGAGCCCTTGCTGCGGACGCAGAAGACGAATTGGGGCACAACGTGGAAAAACTCGCATTCTTCAGCAAGCTGATCCACTTGCTTCTTGATTTCAGGTGCGTCGTAGTATTTGATGGGCATGTCCTCATCCTCGGACGTACATGTGCTGGTTCTGAAAGTTAAAACCTTCTGTCAGCGACGCCATAGGCGTGGTCAACCAGATTTCATCAGAACACATGCTCCGCGAAGTTGAAAGCACCAAAAAATCTTTGACACGAGCGAATGATTTATCAGTCAAACTGAGCTTAACGTGGACATTAAATAAGCCGCTGAGCGCGGTTGAGAGCAGCGAGGAATCGCTTGCTGGAGTGAGGGACATGTACGAAGACACTGAAGACTATTTGCCGCGTTCGTTGTACGCTCCGCAGAAGGACCCGAAGAGCAGGCTTCGAGAGACTGTGGACGCCATCTTCTCAGATAAGTTCATGATTTTCCTCTCCGTGATACTCATACCCATAATCCTGCTTTCTTTTGTCCCTAGCATTCCTCGGTCTGTGCTTGACTTCTTGGACATCTGCGATTGGACGATTCTCTTCCTATTCGTGGCAGAATACACGTCTAAGCTGTACTTGGCTCAGGACCGCTGGAAGCACTTTAAGTCACCGTGGCACTTGATAGACCTTGTAATCATCGTGCTTCCCTTTGTCCAGTACATTCCGCAGTTGGGCTTAGGCACCATAGGTTCACCTTCTCTGCTGCTGAGACTGCTGCGTCTGCCTAGAGCGCTTGCGGTTGGAAGCAGAGCTGTTGCGGGCAGAAGGACAAGCACCCAGACTCCCACAGTTGCGGCGATGAAAGCACCAGACACGATTATTCGACAGTTCGATTCAGACCTGAACCAAACTGAGCGCACCCTAACTTGGGATGAACTGAAAGCCCACATGTCAGACACCAACAAGCAAGAATGGTTCGACATCCACAACCTGTCAGATGAGGGATTTTCAATGTTAAGCAAGGTTCTCCGCATCTCTGAGCCTCACTTCAAGAGCAGGTTGGTGGACGATATTTACCCTCATATCGATTACCTTCAGCAAGCGTCATTCATTTTTCTGCAGTCAGGTGAAATCAAGTATCCTGAACACGCTGGCAACTACCTGACGATTTCGAGGTCAGGCATCATCGTCATATGCAACGGTCCAAAAATAATCACGGCTTCACGGCACAAGGTTGAGTTGTTCGAGAAAGCGTTTGCATCGGTGCGTCAACTTGGAAAGAACGGGGCATTTGTGGTGCCCGTTTTGTATGGGATTTTGGAGCAGATGCTTGAGGATTACAGGGCTATTCTTTCTGAAATCGAGCTTGAAGTCATCAAAATAGGCGGTACTCTGAGGTCCAAGTTGCCGAGGGATTTTCTGGAAAGAATCTACCAGTTGAATAAGGAAGTTTCAAGGCTGGTTTCTAACCTTGTTCACTTCAAGGATTTGCTGAGCATAGTCATATCGAAGAAGGTGCCGCTCCAAGGGTTTGACAAGAACGCTGAAGAAGCTTTCCATGTGCTGCAGGGTGATGCCACTTACTTGAATGAGATAGCTGACGATTTGATGGGGAATTTGCAGTCAATTATTAACTTGTACATCAATCGGACTTCCTTCGAGACGAACAAGATTCTCAAGGTTCTCGCTGTAATTACAAGCATCTCCGTCATACCTTCGGCGGTTGGCGGGCTAATCGGGGCGAATTTGCTGGATGTGCCTTTCGGGGCATATCTGTGGCAGGTTGTTTTCATGATGGGCATTGTTATGGCTTTCACGGTCTACGTGTTCTATCGGCTGGGTTGGCTGAAGACCTGATGCGCCTTCAAACCGCAAAGAGAACGAAGCTATTGTAGGATTCTCAGCTTCAGAGGCATAGCAGTTTCTTTAGTTCCATCCAGAACGTCGCCACAAAGGACACACCAACAACAAGAGTCCAATCGGAAAGGCTCAGAGACGTGATTCTCAAGGAATCGTGAACGAAAAGCAAATTAGTTCCCACAACCAAAGTCGCCACCACGATCAGCGCCCAGAGAACCATTACCTTGTTTGAGAGCAAACCTTGCTTGACGAGTGGTTCTTTTTCGGATCTGAAGTTAAGCGCGAGGAAAATGTGCCCCAGCATCCACGTAGCGAAAGCCACAGTCTGCGCCAGCGTCGTTCTTTGGTCTACGGCGAGGTTCGGGTTCAGATACCATGTGGCGAGGAAAGTTGTTGAAACAGCCGCGAACAGGCTGAATGCGCCAAGGACGAGGGTTCGTTGCATGGAGCGGTTCATGAATTTCGCGTTCGGATTCACAGGCGGTTTCTTCATTGTGCCAGCCTCTTCAGGTTCCGCCACGAAGGTGGCTGAGGCTGCTAGGTCCATGAACAGTTCCAGCACGATTATCTGGATTGGCGCGAAGGGCAATGGGACTCCAAGCGCGATGGGTAAGAGAAAGCTGGCTACCAGCGCGATTTTGCAGGCAAGGTAATAGCGTACACCTTTTCTGAGGTTGGCGGAGATTTTTCGTCCCTCTTTAACCGCGGTTGCTATGGTGGCGAAGTTGTCGTCTGCCAGCACCATGTCTGCTGTTTCCTTTGCCACATCGGTTCCGCGGATGCCCATGACAATTCCAATGTGTGCTTCCTTCAAGGCTGGAGCGTCGTTTATTCCATCGCCAGTGACGGCGACGATTTCGCCGTTTTCTCTAAGCAGGCGCACTAAGCGCAGTTTGTCTTCAGGTGTTGTTCTGGCATAAACAAACGTGTCTCGTAATGCTTTTCGGAGTTCTTCATCGTTCATTTTGGCAAGCTCGTTTCCAGTCAGCACTTTAGTGCTGCCGATGCCCACTTGCGCGGCGATGGCTCTTGCGGTTTCAGGGTGATCACCCGTGACCATCATCACTTTTATTCCTGCTTCTTGGCACAGGCGGATGGCTCCTTTGACTTCCTTTCTAGGCGGATCGATGAAGCCGACTGCGCCCACGAAAACCAAGTTCTGCTCCAGATTTTGTTTCTCCAGTCTCTGCGCGGCTGTTATCCTGCGGTAACTGAAAGCCAGAAGGCGTTCACCTGCTTGAGCCATTTCCGAAACAACGTTTGCAACTTGTTTTCGCATTTCGTCTGTAAGTTCGGCTTCTTGGCCTTGGATGAGTAGTTTTGTTGAGTTGGCGAGGATGTTTTCTGGTGCGCCACTGGACAAGACGACAAATGAGTTGCCAAGTTGGTACGTGTATGAGGCGAGTCTGCGGTTGTTGTCGAAGCTTAACTCGTCTTTGAGAATCCAGGTTTGCTGCAGTTTTTGGAGGTCAGCGCCGTATTCTTTGACGTTTTCCAGGATTGCCTGCGCCATCGGATTGCTAAGCGCAGTGTCAGCAGCCAAGTTTCTTATTGCGTCGCTTGCCAGTAGTGCCGTTTTCAACGCTTCGTTCTCGTTTTGTTTGAAATCTTTTTTCCTCGTGGTTTTGCCGTCGAAGTAGAGGCTTTCGATTTGCATTTTGTTTTCTGTTATGGTTCCTGTCTTGTCAGTGGCGATGATGGTGGTGCTTCCGAGGGTTTCTGCTGCTCGCAACCGTTTCACTAAGGCGTGTTTTCTGGAAAGCGAGTAGGCTCCAACGCCTACGACCATTGTGATTATTATGGGGAGTTCTTCTGGGATTACGACGAAAGCCAAGGAAAGACCGTACAGCACTGCCTGTTCCGGGGTGGGCTGCAAGCCCCTTATGAAGCTTAAAATTGGGATTAGTATGCTGAAGAAAAGTGCTATCCAAACTAAGTTTTTAGAAAGCTGCTTCATGCTCAATTGAAGGGGCGTTTTCGGCTCCTTGGCAGCCTTGGTTATTCCTGCCACTCTGCCGAGTTCAGTGGTTGCGCCTGTGGCGGTGATTAAGGCTTTTGCTCGTCCTTTGGTGACGACGGTTCCTGCGAAAACCATGTTCCGCTGTTCATTAACCCTCGTTTCCTGAGGCAGCACGGCATCAGCGTCTTTGCTTGCCGGGAACGATTCGCCCGTGAGAGAAGCCTCATCCACTTCCAAGCCAAAAGCATCAAGAAGTCTTGCGTCGGCGGGTACTCTTTCGCCTGGTTTGAGCAGTATGATGTCGCCTGGGACCAGTCGTGTGGTCGGCACTTCCACTGGTTGCCCGTTGCGGAGCACCGTGGTTGTCGGCGACGCCAGCTTCTTCAATGCGGCTATGGAGCGTTTGGCGCGGTATTCGTTCCACACTTCCACGAGCACGAGAATGGTGACTATGGTGATTATGGTTAAGGAGTCGGCTAGTGTGCCCCAGATGCTGTAGAGCACGCCAACGGCGATGAGCAGGAGTATCATGGGTTCAGTGATTTCTTCGCGCAGAATAGCCAGAAAACGGATTTCTCTTTCTTCCACCAGCTTGTTCGGTCCATGTGTGGCTAGGCGTTTGGCTGCTTCTTGGTTTGTTAGTCCTGTTTCTGGGTTTGTGCCTGACTGCTGAAGTAGGTCTTTCGTTGGCTGTGAATGCGGCTGGCTCATTCTTCGCACCTAGAATTCTGAGTTAATACTGCGGGGTGGTTTTAGTGTTTTGCTGTGAATTATGCCTGGCTTAAAAGGCATTTCGGTGGTGGCTATGGCAAAGCAACTTCTAGCAACGCTTGCCGAAATCGCAAACGAATTCGAACAAGATTTGCGGGTGATATCTCCACCTGGTTAGGGGTTCAAATCCTCCCCAGTCCACTGTAAGGCTAAACTGTGAATGCAAAGCTCTGTCAAACATCCGCAGAGACCCATGCAGATTCTATATATAAGGGGGCTATAGTCTTTTCCGAGCACTAGAGTACTCCCTCTCAGAAACGTACAGACAGCAGCCAGCAGCAGCAAACCGCAGCTAAGCGCAGCAGACTGCAATCAATTTGCAGCACGCAACCTGAAAAACTTCATCATAGCGTTCTTGAAAGAGAACACTGCTGGAAAATTTGTTCTCGCTGCAGAACAGAAAGGGTTTACGCAAAACTTTATAACAATGCCAAACGTTTTTGCATGTCAAAAGGTGCAACAACATGAAATTCGGCACATACGTGTTCGAACCAAAGAAAGCTGAAGGTTTTGACTTCCACTTATTCCGCGTGAAACCAGAAGTAGGCAGAAGAATGCCACCGCAACCAGACATGTACAGCAACATCGCCATCTTCGGAGACAACGTAACCGCACGCAACCACCCAGACTGGATCAGCCAATCACCGCTTGGTCCAGCATGGAGAACCAACAACAACTTCAACGTCCGCTGGGATGTCCTCTGCCACACCCAACCAGAACACCGCGCTGAACAACTCGACTACATCGAAGACGCCGCAAGGCACAGCCCAGGAATCTGGCTCAACAGCATCCACTTCGCAGAACATGGTCACTGCACTTGCCCACGCTGCAACGAAAAATGGAAGAAAAGCGGACTCAGTTGGTTGGAATGGCGCAGAAAAGAAGTCACCGACTACATGAAAGAAGTAAGCGAACGAGTACGCGACCGCGCAAAGAAAAAATTCGTCATAGGCGTCCTCCCCGACCCCGTCACATCATACGAGCGTTTCGGTATAAATTTCGATGACCTAGCCCCACTAACAGACGAATTCCTAGTCGTAATGTTCAGCAAAAACTACGCTACACCATGGTACTGGGAAATGCTGACACGCGCATTCAAAAAACTATTCAAAGAAGTGCCACTTAACATCTCACTGTACGTTTTCGGCCCAGGCGACGACCCAAAAGAAGTGCCATCACCAAGCGAACTGCTAACCGTTTCCGTTCGTATGGCACGCGCTGGCGTAGACAACCTTCTCTACTTGACTGACAAGGCTAGCCAAATCTGGGACTTCCAGAAAGCAGCAGTCGACAAAGTTGAACTCCGTGAGCGCCTGAGAAGCTACGGTGGCCAACCAGTTCAAGAGTATCTTGACTTTGTCAAGGGCTGGGAAAAAGTCGTAGAGTAAACCTTTCGGCATCAAGAAATCCTAAAGCAGGCAGTTTGTCTTTATGCTGCCTTTTTATTTTGTCTATGTTTCAGAGCTCTAGTGCTCTTCTTGACTTATCCCTCCTTTTATATAGGTTGGACCTGAAGGGGCTTTGGCTCAAAATCCGCAGCTCCCTCTAATAGCCCAGATAAGGTTATAACAGAGGATTTTTGACGAAATCTCAGCTGCAACCGTCTGAAATGTTCTGCCTCTCACGAAATCCCCAGCTATGCTCTTAAGCGAATGCCACCCAGCCTCAACCCTCCTGCGAAAACGGTAAACCCCATAGAACAGCCTAGGGCGCTCCCTGAAAAGACGCACCATACGGCTCCAAGAAAAACTGCCTCTGGACTTCTCTCGCACGTTCTTCTTCAGCCGAATATAAGGTACGCCTCCCTTCCCAGCGACAACGTTGCAGTTATGCCTAGACAAGTAACCAGCATCCGCCACCAAACACTCGATGTGCTCCAAGCCTGAAAGAAGACCCTCAAGCCTGCTGCACTCACGTTCATTCCCCCCTGTTACGGTGAAAGCCTCAAGTGTCTTTGTCTCCAAGTCGAAAAGGCCATGAACCTTCGTGTAGCCGCGCTGACCATTATGATAAGTTGAAGACCATGCGCAGTCACGCTTGCTCTGGCGGAGCCCTGTAGCGTCGGCTCCAACATTGATCGTGGACCGCTTGAGATTCTCCAGTATCTTGTAGTTCAGCTTGTTCACGTATTCTTCTGAGAGCTTCTTTCTGGTGCGGTATATGGCTGTCCTGTGAGGCGCATGCGCTAAGCCCAGCAGTTGCAGGTGGCTTTTGTCGCGTTCAAGGTCTGCGGTGTAGGCGCGTTCAGGTTTTCCCTCGATCTCCTGCCATATGGTGACGATGACCAGTGCTCTGGCACTGTAGGGTTTGCGTCCGATCTGTTTCCAGCGGTCATCCCACGGAGGAGGAAGCTGGTCCACAGCCCACTTCAACAGGTGGAAGGCTGCCTCACGTTCTACGCTGCGAAGAGTCTCGTACAAAGCCCAATTGAAACTCTTCCTCAATTTCATGCTCTACAATGGCGTTGTTCACCAAAATAAAACTTTTCAAAGTTTTGCGCCAAAGCCACCTGAAGGTGGAACTAGTGTTTGACGGCGACAAGTTCTTTAGTTTTAGCTTCTAAGGCTGAACCGCGCTGCGGATTCGCGCTCTTATGGCATCGTACTGCTCAGGTGTGAACACCTCTTCTTCGCATGTGGGGCATCTGAGCACTTTAACGTCATGTAAAACAGTGCCGCCATCTTCAAACTCAACTTCAACTTCCAGATACTCCACGCAGCACTTCGGACACATCAAAGCGCCTGCTTTCAAAGCTCCTTCACTTTTTCTGCGGCGATTGCTTGCCACTTTAGTCATGGCAGATAACGGTCCCCTTCCGCACTATTAAGGGTCTTCATGACGCGGATTTTGTGGCAGGTATGAATGGGCAGGATTTGTCAGGACCCAGCCAATCACTAGAAGTCACGAAGGCTGTGTATCTGCAGCCTGAGCAAAGTCCACTGTATGTGCATGTTTTGCAGGCGCCTTTCAGCGCTTTTCGGTTTCGGACGTAATTCAGCAGTTTATTGTTGACCCATATGTCAGTAAGACTTCGCTCAAGAAGATTCCCCAACTTTATTGGAGCGGGAACACATGGAAGAAGATCTCCGGATGCGGTGAGCCCTGCATACGTTAAGCCAACGGAGCATCCGCTGAAGCCTATTGCCAGTGTCTTAACAATCTTGGAAACTTCGGATCCGAATTTGCTCTGGAACATTTTTTCATGCCCCGATAATGCTTCGCTCACGGTGAAAAGCGAACCCTTTGAACGCTCATACCCGACGCGGGAGTAATAGGTCATTCCTCGAGCGTAACACTGCATGCCGCAACCTTGGATTATGCTCTTGCTAAATTTCGCGAAAAGCAGTTCCAGAGACCTGATTTTTTCTTCTGGGGTCACATCAAGGTACAAAGCTTCTACACCGCGACCTGCAGGTATAAGCCGGTTAAGATAGAACCTTGTTGCGCCTAAATCTTCAGCCAGTTTCATTGTAGCTTCTAACTCGTTGACGTTTTTCGAGTGCAGCGTCATCGTAGCGGAAACTTCGTCGAAGCCGAGGTCTGCACAGTTCCTCATTCCTTTAACGGTTGCCTCAAAACTTCCTTGTCTGTTTCTTAGAAAATCGTGGGTCTCGGCGGTTGCGCCGTCTAATCCTATTTCTACTCTTCTGATGCCTGCCTTAGCCAGTTTTATGCTTGTTTCTCTGGTCATCAGGGTGCCGTTGGAGGCTATGGTGCATAACATGCCGAGGTCGGTGGCTCTTTTAACCGCGGCGTAAAGGTCCTTGCGCAGCAGCGGTTCGCCTCCTGAAAAAGTGAGTATTGCCACTCTTGCATCATTCATGTTGTCGATTACTTTGAAAGCTTGAGCGAGATTTAATTCTGGCTCAGATGATGCAGGCGAAGAGTCTTGGTGACAATGCAAGCAGTTAAGATTGCATCTGTTAGTGAAGTTCCAAACAACGGTTATCGGGGCACCTGCTGGTTGCGGATACTTGACTCCGAAGTTCGCGATACCCTTAACCACACTAAGCATGCACCTGCGAATAAGTGCATCCTTCAGCAGTTGTTTTATGGTGTTGTCTTCGATTTTGAAACTGAAGAACAGAAACCGAATAATCGGCACCAAAGCAGCCGACGTCAACAGGCACTCTTGGCAATGAACACTGTGATTTCCTGAATAGACGTCAAAAAAAGAGAGCAACCGTTCTTGTCCGCACTTTTCACATTTGCCTGCCAGATAGCGCGCTAGGTTCTTCCAAAACGGATTAAAGAGTTGAGCTAGGCGATAATCAGATTTTAGAGTGGCTGCCTTGCTGTTCATTCGTTGAGTCTCCTTTTTTAAAGCGAAAACTGCGGTTATTTGTTGGATTCATTATTTAAGGTTTGTCAACCTACATCACAGGGACACCAAGCACTTCTTAGCGAAAACCGTGACGGAAATCTGTTTACTGCTTACAACTACATTAGTTACATTGCGGAATTCGTAAAATAGTTAATGAAATCGGAAAACCTTAAATAACACGCTTGCCAGAAGATAGCTCCTAAAGAGGAAAACAAAATGACAACATTCAGAGGTTGTTACACTGCTCTCGTAACTCCCTTCCGAAGCAACCGCGAAGTAGACTACGAGGGCTTACAGAGACTAGTTGAATTCCAAATCAGCCAAGGCGTAAATGGCATCTTAGCCTGCGGCACCACGGGCGAAAGCCCCACCTTAGACTGGAGCGAACACAACAAAGTCACCGAACGCGTCCACGAATACACAGGCAACAAGGGCTTAACAATAGCCGGCACAGGAAGCAACAGCACTCAGGAAGCCATAGAAGGTACCGTACACGCATCCCACATAGGAATAAGAACCGTCTTGCTAGTTGACCCATACTATAACGGACCCAGTTCGCTGGAAATACGCAGAGAATACATTGAACCCATCGCCAAGCACTTTCCAGAAGTCCAAGTCATCCCCTACGTAATCCCAGGAAGAACAGGCACGCAGCTTCTCCCGCAGGACCTTGCAGTTCTCCACCAGCAGTACCCGAACGTGCGCTCAGTGAAGGAAGCCACGGGCGACTTGGAGAACATGCGCTTAACACGCAGGTTGTGCGGAGAAGACTTCGACATCCTGTCAGGCGACGATGACAAAACATTCACCATGATGACCTCAGAGGACATTGCGGCAAGCGGCGTCATCTCAGTCACATCCAACATTGCACCACGCGCCGTAAGCGACATGGCACATTACATCCTTGACGGCAACGAAGACGAAGCCCAAGAACTCGCCCAAGCGCTGCAACCGCTCTTCAGCATAGTCACAGTCAAAACAACAGAACAAACGCCTTACGGACCAACGGCATGCAAGGCACGGAACCCACTCGCGTACAAGACGCTAATGAACGTTCTAGGCATGCCCGCGGGACCATGCAGGCAACCGCTCGGAAAAATGACACGCAACGGTTTAGAAGTAGTCCTGTCAGCAGCAAGGAAAGTGTACGAGAACAACCCCGAAATCCTCGCACCCATAGCACAATTCTTCGACGTGGACCTGAAAGAACGATTATACAACCCACGCTTTCTGGAGGGACTCTACTACGCTTAAGCTATGCGTAGCAGGCGCCGCAGGCAAAATGGGCAACGCCATCATCCAAGAAGCCACAGCCAAAGGCTTCGAAGTAGTTGGCGCAGTCGAAGCCCCAAACAACCCATGCATCGGCAAAAGCCTTAACGAGCTAGGCATCAGCCACAGCGACACGCGCATCGTGGGACCAGACAAACTCAGCGAAGCCTGCAGAAACGCGGACATCTACGTAACCTTCACCTCACCCACGGCAGAAGTGCAGAACATACCAGCCGTGGCGAAACTTGAAAAGAGAATAATTCTGGGCACCACCGGCTTCACGGAAGAGCAGAACCGCCAAATCCGAAACGCGGTGGAAGGCAAGGTTCCAGCAGTCTTCTCACCTAACTACAGCGTAGGCGTCAACATACTCTTCAAGCTCGCACAAGTTCTCAAGGCGTTCCCAACGGAATACAACTTCAGCATAAGCGAAATTCACCACACCGCCAAGAAGGATGCGCCAAGTGGAACAGCCAAGAAACTCGGCGAAATAATCGCTGACGTGCGCGGCTACAAGGCAACCGTGTACGGAAGAGAAGGCATCAGCCCGCGAAAGCCAGAGGAACTGGAAATCGTCGCCATGCGCGCAGGCGGAGTACCAGGCATCCACGACCTCATAGTGGCAGGACCATACGAAATGCTCCGAATAGAACACACCGCCTTCTCACGAAGTGTATTCGCTCAAGGCGCAGTTTACGCAGCTGAATGGCTAAGCAAGCAGAATCAGCCCAAAATCTTCAGCATGGGAGACGTCTTAGGACTCACGTGACGGTGAACCCTGTGAACGACATAACAACCGTTAACGTTTTTATCTAAGAAAACCAACACACAAGAGCAGCAGAAGAAGAAACAGGTGATATGTTTGAAGCGTAAAGTAGCAATCTTAGGCGCCACAGGAGCCGTTGGACAACGCTTTATCCAACTGTTGCAGGGGCACCCGTGGTTCAAAATCGAAGTGCTCGCAGCCTCCGAAAGGTCAGCGGGCAAAAAGTACAAGGACGCCTGCAACTGGGTCATGGAATCTAACCTTCCCAGAGAAATCGCAGAAATGGCCGTGGCAGACGGCACCTTGGAAGCAGTTGAAAAAGCAGGCGACGTAGACTTAGTTTTCTCGTCACTGCCAGGAGACCTTGCAGGACCAGTGGAATCGGAATTCGCCGCATTGTACCCTGTATTCAGCAAGGCAAGCGCGCACAGGATGGAAAAAGACGTCCCCCTACTCATTCCTGAAGTGAATCCTGAACACGCCGCACTCGTTCCGATTCAGCAGAAGGCGAGAGGCTGGAAAGGCTTCATCACCACAGACCCCAACTGCTCTACGATTCAGATGGCTATCACGTTGAAGCCGCTCATGGACTTCGGCCTCAAGCAAGTTGTAGTTACAACTATGCAGGCGTTAAGCGGCGCGGGATACCCCGGCGTAGCCTCACTGGACATCATCGACAACGTGGTACCGTTCATATCGAAAGAAGAAGAGAAAATGGAAGCTGAATCCCTCAAGATACTGGGCTCTTTCAACGGCAAATCAGTGCAAGAAGCTGACTTCGTAATCAGCGCAAGCTGCAACAGAGTCCACGTCAAAGACGGACACTTGGAATCAGTGTTCGTGAAGCTAGACCAAAATCCCTCAATGCAAGAAGTTGAAGAAGCCTTCAAGCGCTTTAAGGGTGAACCACAAAGACTGAAGCTTCCGTCGGCTCCAGAGAACCCAATCGTGGTTAGGAAGGAACAGAACAGGCCGCAACCCCGTTTCGACAGAGATGAAGGCAAGGGCATGAGTGTGTCCGTTGGAAGATTGCGGAAGGACCCCATTATGACGCTGAAGTACATTTGCCTTGGGCATAATACCATTCGAGGCGGCGCGGGCGCAGGAATCCTGAGCGCCGAGTTCATGGTGGCTAAAGGATTAGCTTAAAGGCAACGCCGCACATACGAGTATATACTATCTAACGAAACACGATAATCGGTGAGAATAAATGTACACATTCAAGGACCCATTGGAAAACAGGAACAGCCAACTTTTTATCGACGGAGTTTCCGCCATAAACCTCGCGGGAGAATTTGACACTCCATTGTATGTGATTAGCGAGAAGCGAATCAGAGAAAACTACGAACGTCTCCACCAAGCGCTCTCACACAACTACGAGAAAATCAGAATCTACTACGCCGCAAAAGCGAACTCGAACCTTGCTGTACTGAAGGCTTTGGAGACGGAAGGCGCCAACGTGGACACAGTCAGCCCCGGCGAAGTCTTCATGGCTTTAACAAGCGGCTTCACTCCAGAACGCATGTTGTTCACGGGAACAAGCGTCAGAAACGACGAGCTG
>CAYGVV010000014.1:0-16361 GCA_964353395.1 uncultured Candidatus Bathyarchaeia archaeon
CTAAGTCTGTGGTCGAAAGGCCGCGTGGGTTCAAATCCCACATCCCGCGCCACTACATGCACACACCGCTTTTTGAAAAGTCCTTTCTTCAGTTTTTTGATTTTGTTTGTGATGTGAAGGGTGTTAAGATTTAAGATTTTCAGAAAACGGAAGTAAATTTAAGACCGTTCTGTTAAACATACAATTTTTTCATTTATTTTTGGCTAAAAACATTACAAAGCAAAGGCATGTTAAGTTTTTTTATCATGTCCAGAAATACCCTATCCTTATTTAACGATTCAGTGAGCTCTGGAAAACTTGCAATAACCAACAAGAAGAACATGTCGTAGGCTGAACGTAAAGAATTAGAGATACCTGTTATTTCAATCTTATTTATCTTTGCAGGGATGCCTTGGTCTTCAGGGGATAAAATATCTGCAATTGTGCAAAGCATTTGCCTCCGACCAAAATGTATGATCTGAGATAGTTTTTTGTATTCAAGTTGAAGGATTGTCCTTTGTTCCCTTTGTTCACCAAGTTCAAGTTTTCCTATGAGACTTTGAGCATGATAGTCTCTGCCATTCTCTATCTCTCTCCAAATCTCCAGCTTCGTCGCAAGAGTACTTTCCAAATGCCTGCCGTCCAAATAAGAAGATTGAATTATCGATTCAATCATGTATCTTATATTGTCATAAGCATTTTTGTAGAGTGCGTTCATTGTAAGGAATAAAATGTGTGCCGACAATCTCTGAGATTCACAATAACTCCATTGTACCAAAGAATTATTGTATTTGAACGGGATTTTCGTCCTCTGTTCTCGAAAAGCCTTCTCGAAAAGAGGATACAGAAGAGTGAGTTGGCGAATTTGCTCTAGTTCGTTTCCATAATTCTTTTTACTCTTTTCTGCTATGCTTTTGAAACCTGACTCAAGACTTTCAATACCTCTAAGCATGTAGTCAACTCCTTTGTTTAAGCCGATTATTTTGGTATTATAACTTTCTATGAAAAATCTGCTGACCATCGAAGAGGAACCGTTAACCGTTTGTTTTGTTTATTGCCTGGAGTTTCTTCGGGAAAGAAAAACCAAGCAAGCGCGGGAGGTTCAAATCCCCGCATCCCGCGCCACAATTCTCAAGCTCCGGCTTAAATTCTGCGCTTGGTGCTGCTTGGAAGCGCCTCAGAAATGGGATTTATGTTCAAGTCATCTTCGGGGAAACAGAGCTGACTGGAACCCCGCTTATACTGACGTGATATCATCACAGGCGCCGTGCACATTTCGGCTTTCGCAGCCAAGTCTTGTTAGAACCTGAAGACAACTGATTTAAACGACAATCTAATATATCAAGAATTGTTTCAGTCAACCTTAAAATTTCACCAGCGTTAATGTGAAATTTAGATGTGTGTATAAACCTAACATCCCGCGCCATTTACCTCTAAACATCTTGTTGCAGGTATTTTTTGGTGGATTGATACGCATCTTCTGATGAAGTATTAGTCTGCTTTGTCTTTTTTTCTTTTGAGCGTTCGCACAAGCCTTTTTACCATTACAAACCATACAAACATTTAATTCTGATCCAACATTGTAATGGTAGCACTCCAGATTATTCTTGTCACATTGCGAGGCGAAAAAGGGGCTTGTCGCGTTACAATCTTTGCTGTTTAGTTAGGGGGAGAAAGACGGCAAAGCATGTGCCTTCTCCCTCAACGCTTCGGACTATGATTCTTCCCTCGTGAGCATCAATTATCCGCTTGCTGATAGACAACCCGACACCCATGCCTTTTGCTTTAGTAGTGAAAAAGGGCGTCCACAACTTTTCCAAGACATCTTTAGACATCCCCACTCCAGTATCAGAGAAATCTACCTCAACCTGCCCATTCACTTGTTTGCTGGTTATTTTCAATTTTCCGCCATTAGGCATCGCATCCAAGGCATTCTTAATCAGGTTGCTAAAAACACGTTCTATTTTCCCGTAATCAACCGACAGCGAAAACTCCTCACTAACCTCGTTGATAACCTGAATATTACTTGGAACCACGAGCGTCGACAAAGAATTGTCCACCAACCTTTTCGGGTTGGTTTCAATCTTGTCCAGTTTTATTTCGCCCGAATATTCCACGAGGTCTCTTACAATTTTGTCTGCATATTCAACGCATTCGTCAATTGTTTTGAGTAAGTCGTTTCCTTTCTGCCCTAATTGTGTCCCATAGTTTTTCTTCAAAATGTAAGCGGCACCCCTAATTCCAGTCAAAGGGTTGCGCAAGTCATGTCCCACCATTCTTGAAACGTCATTCATACCTTCAAGTTTCCTTTTCAGGGTATCTCTCACTGCATCTGTAAGAACATCCAATTCTTCTGATGAGTGGATTAACTGCTCAGGTCCCGAAAAATTAGGATCAAGAGAAATTTCTTCAACGTAACCTGCTAACTTAGTCAGGGGTTTGACAATTTCTCTTTCAAGAAGAACTAACATGAAGGCTCCAAAACAAAATGAGAATGCAATGGAAGCATACAGAAAAATATTCCCAACTAATACTCCTTGCTGATATGCTATTCTGTTTTGGGTAACTTGTAGAATGAACATGGGATTTGAATGAATATCCTTAATCATAGCATACCCTGATACCATATTGGGGCTGTTTTCCTTCACAATAACAGTTTGCTCGTTTGAGAGCAAAGACTCAGCAATTGAGCTATCCTTGTTTTGAAGTTGGAAGTCTGATATTATGTATAGTGAAAAATTGAGATTCATTATTTCTGTTAGCTTACCAATTTCTTGGGTATCAATATATTTTCCGAACAGCATTCCGCCCATTATTGGACCTTGGTTTAAACTAGTTAGTATTGGTGCAGTAGCAACTAACATAGGTTGGTTGTCAACAAGCATTAAGCCTGAAACAGTGTCTTCCATAGATTGAAATGCCCAAATGCAGTTATCAGAAGTCAGGACCTTTATTGTTTCTTCTGTGGTTTGAACCTTAGCAGAGTTGTTGAGGTCAAAAGATTGGCAGTAAACTAGACTTCTGTTGTTGTTGATAATAGCTATTAGGTTGAGATTTAGGTTTTCAAATGTTTCATCAACAAAGTTATTTTCAATGTAGTCTTCATTTTCGTTTTGAACAAAGTTGTAGGTGTCATCCCAGAATGAATAATCTTTCACTCCACCCGTCAAATCGGTGATTCGGTAGTTTATTGTGTTTATTGCTTGAGTGACGCTTCCTTCGGTCTCTCGTTTTTCTAGGTTAACGAAACTGGGTTGAATAACAAGAACTGTGATTAACTGCATTGCTCCAAAGATCAGAAGGGAAAGAAGAGCAACAGTAATAATTGTTTTTGTCCTTAGCTTCATATGTTGTTTTTCTTCCTATAAGCTTGACTCTTTTGTCACTACTTTAACCCTTTTGTCACTGCTAAAATGTTCTTACGGTTAATTAAGGCATATGAATTTGCGATACAGCCGAAAATTATGCCGCTGAGCGCCTCAGAAAAACTATGCGGGTTCAAATCCCACATCCCGAGCCAACAAAACATCAACAATTTAGAACTCGGCTTCTGACAATGTCACAGCAACCGGGAAGGTTGAAGTTGGTCAGCAGCTTTTTCGAGAACGCTCTTCGTTTTGAGGATTTCTGCGGTCGTGCATTTTCGGCTTAGCTCCATGGTTAAGGGTCCGTTGTACCTGCATTGTTGGAGTTTTGCTAGGAAAGCGTTCAGGTTCGGCGTTTCCGCGTTGAAAGGTTTGTGCGCTCGGTTGCTCATGTGAACGTTACAGAGTTTCACCTTGTATTTTTCGAGCAGGCTGAAAGTCTGTCCTGTGGCTTCAGCGTGGCAGAAATCCAGTGTTACGCCCATAGCTCCGTCATCTATTACTCGTAGTATCTCTTCCATTTCGGCGGGGTTTTTACCGTAGCCGCTGGATGCGTAAGAAAGGTTCTCCAAGGCAAGTTTGAGCCCGAAGTTATTTGCGTATGGGCGTATTTCTCCGAAAATCTGTTTAAGGAACCTGTTTCTCTGGTTTTCGGGTAGCTTCCGTGAGACATCAGAGTGTACTACCATTATGGTTGCTGAAAGTGCGTGGGCGAAGTTTGCGGAGACCATCCCATAGTAGATTGCGGTTGGCACTTCGCTCTCGTTTCTCACGTGAAGTGTGGCGGAGTGGACGGTTAGGCACTTTAACCCGTAACGAATGAGCAGCTTCTTCGCTGGGTCTGGCGAGTCGTCAGTCTGCTTCTCCACGGACTTCATGTTGAACTCCAGATTCTCAAAACCAAGTCTTCGAACAGCAGCCAAATTCTCTTCCAGAGTGTACTTGGAAAAAATCCCATTTGACAAGCTTAACTTCAAATGCCCAACCGCCATTTTCTAACTTGAGGTCTTCTCAGGTTCTCTCTGCGTTTGCTGCTTTAATAAGGGGGCTATAGTCTTTTCCGAGCAACAGCCCCGCAAACCCTCAAGCCCACAACAGCAACAACCAAAAACAACCGAAAGCCACTAAAAACCATCAAATTGTTTTCTCAACACTCGCCAACAACGGAAACGTTGATAAAAACGATGTAAAATAAGAGATTACTTTACTAGTTTTCCACTGAGAAAAAGTGTCAAGGTTGAGGCGGTGTTTTGATGGGGTCTTTTGCGAAGAAGAGGGTGACGAGAATTGCTGCGATGCCGAGGGCTCCAACTGTTAAGCCTAATGCTTGGAAGCCTATCGTTGGGTCAGTGTAAAAGTTGAGGACTGCGCCTCCGACGGTGATGCCGACTGCGGTTCCTACGCCGCCGAATGCTGAGCCCAGGGACATAGCTGTTCCTCTGAATTTAGGAACTTGTTCAAGCATCAAGTTGTGAGAGGCGGCTAACAGAGCGCCGCCAAGTGCTGCTGCTGTCCATCGTAGGGTTAGACAAATCCACAAGTCCGGAATAAAGTAGGAGGATAACATGAGTATGCTTGACGAGAAACCAGCTATCACTGTCAAACGTTTTCTTCCGACACGGTTTACCATATGACCTCCAATTATGGCTCCCAGAGTCATGAATGAAGTGGCTGCAGTTGTACCAATCAACGCTGCAAACCCGGTGATACTGAGAATACTTGCCTAAGAAACGTTACCCCGAAAGCTGCACCCGCAAAAGCAGAAGCATTGCCAAGAAAGGCGCTGGCTAAGCAGGCAGCTGCTGATTTGTTAGTGAAGACTTGCTTGAAGCCGCTCATGAAAGGTTCCCTTCTGGTGCTCGGTTGTTGCTGAGGCGGGTTATGGGGAAAAACGAGAAAAACCAGAATCAGGCAAACAACCGCTGCTGGAAGCATAAACCAAACGAGGACGGAACGCCAACCTCCGATACCTGTCATGAAGCCAATTACTGGAGCTCCAATCGCATTCGCAAATGTTCCAGCTGCCACGACCCAGCCGATTGCCTTAGCCTTTTTGTTTAGCGGGTAGAATTCTCCAATAAACGTTTGAGCAGTCACACCTACCATGACTGACCCTATTCCATTTAGTGGATAGATAAGTTGGGCTAGCAGAAAGTTCGGAGCCAGAAAAAGTCCTATGGCGCAGGTTGCAATGAACAGTACCCCTATCATCACCAACGATTTGTATCTAGATTTAACGCCAAAAGCACCCAACAACAATGCCGTGGCGACTGATGCCAAAGCGCTATAGGCACCAAGCCGGGCTGCTGTCCCAGGGAGAATGCTGAAGGTCTTCGATATGTCCAACATAGTCACGGGAACCACGGCGTCTATGATGGCTGTGGCGAAAACAGCGACAAGCAGTACCGCGATAAATATCATCTTCGGAGAAGGTCGTCCGATAGTTGGTGCCAGTGCTGTCATGTTTCATCCTCTATTGTATCAACTATTATAAAGCATTTGTCAGAGCGGCAGAAATTGCACGGTGAGAATCTTGGGCTGAAGCACATAGCTAAACGCAGTTTCTGTCTTTTGAGAAGACTGAACTATTTTGGAACGGTTTGAACGATTTTTCCCAGAACTATTGCTCTAGCTTCTCTCAGGTTAAGGTTAGTTCGTTTTCCAAGTATTTCTGGTTGAATAATCTGCGTATTCGCAGAACTTTCTCAATGCCCTTTGCGATTTCTTTTTCGCTGATGCGTATTTCTCCGTCGAACAAGCCTGTGATTGCTTGCACTTCTTCCTGCGGATGCATGTGCGGATTAATCACAGCCAAAACCGTGAAGCCTTTCGACTTCAAGTTTGGCAGAAGCGCGCTCAGCCACTTCCTTGTTATCACGGCGTGATGCTGCAGCAAGACGTCTGAGACTATTTCGATGCAGGCTCTCTTAGAACCAGTTGCACTTGGGTTCAGCGTGCGGAACGCCTTGGTCAATGCGATGTCGATTTCTGTTAGGCTTTCTATGCCTTTCAGCTTGAAGACGTTAGGCAGATTCTGAACCATAGCGTCAGCTTGGATATTGCAGACAAAAAGGAAAAAGTTCGACGGATGCTCTTCAGCCAAAGCCTTCGCGCTTCCAGCTTCAACTGTGACATAGAACGTTATTTCGCCTGCGTTGGCTCCAACCTCAAGAAACTTCTTAACAAGCAGTGCTCTCTCATCAATAGAAGGCGAAGCCAGCATGACCGCGTAATTTTCGGGAATGCCTCCATAAAGCAGGGCGTCAAGTTCAGCGAATCCAGTGGCCACTCGACCTGGCAGGATGGGTACTGAGATAATTTCTTCTCCGATTTTAGCGTGAAGCATCGGGCGAACCGTTACAGTTACCGGTTGGGGGGGCTTGCACATCTTAGTCTCTCCCAAGTTATCAACGTAAACTACTTGCGGACTCAAAGTGAAAACGCCTGCTTTCGTGGCTCGCAAACTGAGCTTCACTGGTTCCACTTTGAAAGACCCGAGTTCTTTTCTGTTCATCGATATGGAGTCGTTCTGCACGCTGGAGTAGGAAGGTAGCGCAGTGGCTTTGAACTCGGGAGGGATAAGCCCTTCAACTCTGACTAGTTCTGCATGGACCTTGGCAGCGTTAACTAGGTCAAGTCGGATGTTTAATTCTTCGCCGACACAAATTTCTCTCTGCGCCATGAAATAAGCAAGGACGTTAGCGTGCTCAAGTCGTCCTTGAGGCTCCATGTGCTTTTCTTCTTCCTCTTGGGCTTCTTCGAGCGCAGCCTTCGCTTCTTCAGTTCGCCCTTGTTTTGCAAGCGCCCAAGCGTAGTCTTTCATGAAAAGACTCACGCCACTAGAGGTTTTGTTTTTGTTGACAAGCTCTAAGAATTCTTCAAAAATCTCATTTGCTTCTCCCCACTGACCCTTAGCCGAAAAGAGAAGCGCTATACTAAACCTAGCGATCCCAAATGATTCTATGTTGACTATTTCTTCACGTAGCCTATCTAGTTTCTTGGCAAATTCTTCTGCTTGTTCTATTTCTCCAAGCATCGCGTATTCTCTAACAAGATTGCCATAACAAAGGCTCTGAGTGTAGTATGCGTTTGTTTTTTCGGCGTACTCCACCGCTTTTAGGCTGATGCCAACTGCCGTCCTTAGGTCTCCCGCGTATTCGCGACGCATGCCCATCGTGAAGTGTTTGAGCGCCACGTTGTTGTAATCGCCTATTTTCTCGGCGATTCTGAGGCTTTCATTAGTGAAACCTTCTCCCTCCCGAAAAAGTCCCGCTCTCAAACCGAAAACTCCCCCCAGACGACTGAATGCAAGCACTTGCCCACGTAAATCTTGAAGTTCCTGGTATAGAGCGACCGAACGCAGCGCCGCGGCAAGTCTGACTTCTATTGGAACCTCCCAATAGTAGACGAAGACGATTTCAGCCAGAGCGGATGCCACATCTCGAAGAGAAAATTCCTCTTCAAAAACCCTCAAAGCCCATTCCTCATCTTCCAAAGCCTCCTTAGGTTTTCCTTCACGGGCTGCCACGAATCCCCTGTACAAGCGGAGGCGAGCATACTCTAAGCGGTCAAACTGCGCGTACTCCTCAGCCTTCGCTGCGAGCTCGTGCGAGTGCGCCCAGTCTCCCCGCCAGTAAGAACAAAGAAAGGCTTTTCGCAAGGCTCGCAGCTTCATCGCGTTAGATTCGGCGACGCTGTTGAGCTGCTCAAACGTCTTCATGGCTTCCACAAAAAGACCATTGGCATTCAGGGCATCACCGAGACCCTCCAGCGCTACTGTTCTTTCGCTAGCGTATTCTGATGCCTCGGAAACAGTGGCGAGCACGTAGCCGTAGTGTTTTATGGCTTCTGCGTTGCTGAACCTTGCAAGCGAGTCTTCGCCTGCCGCTAACGAGTATTCAACTGCTTTTTCTTTGTTCCCAGCCTGCGCATAGTGATAAGCCAAATCGTTAACCGACGAATCCTTAGTGTCCTTGCTTTTAGCCTCCATTTTCTCCGCAATTCTCTCGTGGTACCCCCTTTTCAAGGGCGGAGAAATCTCCTCATAGATGGCTTCTCGGGATTTAGCATGATCAAACTCGTAAAAGCTTCCCTCGCAGCAAACCAGCGACGAAGACTGGCCAACAGCATTCAACGTTTCAAGCACGTCTAGGCTGTCCTGCCCAAGCACAGACCCGAGCAGTTCGACATCAAATTTGTCTCCTATCACCGAAGCTAAATCAAGGATTCTCCTCTGGTTAGGCTTAAGCATGCCTACTCTTCGCAGGATAATGTCCTTGATTTTGGTGGGAATTCCAACCTCATCAATTGAAAGCCGCCATCGACCACTATCCTGAACCAAACTTCCATGCTCAGAAAGCATCCTTAAAGACTCAACGACAAAAAGTGGGTTGCCCTGGCTTTCTTCCGCGAGTTTCTCGGTGAGTTCCGAGTGTAAGGTTCCTCCGACCATTTTTTCAGCGAGCGCGGCAACGTTAGCCTGGTTGAGGTGGGGCAGCTTAATCTCTCTGAGCAAGTCTTCGCGCCTCATTAAGCGTAAGGTTTCGAGAAGTGGATGCGGACGCCCTTCAGCGTCGGGACTGAGTTCTTCGCTTCTGTAAGTAGCCAGGACAAGCACTCTAGCTGAGTTTATGGAGCGTGAAATGTAGTGGAGCAGCGATAGCGAGGCGGAATCCGCCCACTGCAAATCATCAATAAATAGGATTACGGTTTTCCTGGCGGAGATGGAAAGCAATGCTTTGGTGACGGCTGCGACCGCCAGGTCTTTCCAACCTTGAGGCGTCAGGTTTTGAAGTTTCCCAGACTTTTCGGCTTGTTTTGGTCCCATCAGCCAAGCCTTGATTTCTGACTCTTCACCTTCCGCCTGCTCGAGATTTTTCAACCTCACTTGTATCCCCGAGTTCTGAGGGCTGATGGATTTTTCTCCTTCACCATTTTTGGCTGAGAAGTAGGCGTTGAACGCTTGCATGAAGGGGAAGTAGGGAACTACTACGTCGCTGAGGCACCAGCTGGACAGCACGGCGATTTCTTTTTCCTTCACAATGCATAAGAATTCGTTGACGAGCCTTGTTTTTCCCGCTCCAGCTTCGCCTGACACAAAAACGGTCGTTCCCTTCCCTTCAACCGCTAAATTAAGGCATCGCTGTAGCTCTTCAAGTTCGCGTTCTCTGCCAACCAGAACTGGCTCAGCCAGAACTCCCGTTTTCAACCTCAACACCACCGGCAACCGTTTCCATGCAGAAACGCCCTGATTCCCATAGTCTTTCATATAATAGTGTAAGCGCTGAAAAGGTTTTTGATTAATTTGTCAAATCTAAGCAAAACAAAGAAAACCAAGAAACAAACACCACCCAGCACAAGTTCAAAACAGTCCATTCCTCCTTTATATAAGGGGGCTATAGTCTTTCCCGAGCACTAGTATCAACAATAAACCTTAGCGCGAAAACCGCGTTCACCTTTTCTTCACAAGTATCATGTTTGCTTCGTCAAAAGAGAACTCGCCGCTTCTTTGGCTACTATAAAACAGTTTAAGGTATTTTTCTGCGTACCTGAGTTCAAAGGGAAGTTCCTCAGCGCTGACCCGCTTCTTCCGCTTAAGCAATTCTTCAATGGCTGTCTTGGCGACAGGATAGTTCAGCAAAAGCTCCTCCTTGTCGCCGTACACGACCAATGTGTCGATGCACTCACTAATCTGCAACAGAGCTTTGGGAAGCTCAGCCATGGTCTTGTTAAGTTCTTGCTTGGGCGCGTCAGCAATTGCCTTTATAGCGGACGCAGTTCTTTCTCTCAGCGTGACGTTCTTTTCCCAGAAATCCTCTTTCACAGGCAGCAGGTTCTCAATCGACGCCTCTTTGGTTTCCATCAGTTCGTGCAGAGTCGAAAGCACATCCATGCTTATGCCCAGCGACGTATCGAGCGCGTCTTTTATGAAAGGCAAGTTGGCGACGGTGAGCGTCTTGTTCTCTACGCTGCGCCTTATATCTTCGGCGCGACTCGTGCAATCCATTATTCTCTCGTAGCGGTCGCCTAGGGCAGGCTGCAGTTTCTCAGCATATTCGTCTAAACTAATGAGCGTGTTGAGGGAGCCTAAGAGGTACTCGACTGACTTGGAAACGTCCCGGCTGTACAGCGCCTTCCAGTTAGTCAGTGCCGTGAAAAGTGAGTCCGTGGCAAACCAGGGGGCAGTTTTCTCTTCGAGTTGCTGCCGCGCGAAGGTTATCGTTCGGCTCTGCTCGGGAAGCGTTTGGTCGTAAAGGGTTCTTATGATGCTGTAAGTCTGCTCGACGGTTTGGCTGACTTCGTCGGCGAGGACGCGGCTGGTTTCCAGTATTTCCCGAATATTATCTATCCTCGCTTCAAGGGGCATGTCTTTCTGGAAATCCGCCTTCACAGCGGTCTTGGCTTCGAACCCAAGTGCCCTGAGTTTCTTGAGCCACGCGCTATATTCATAGTTGACGCGCAGTTGGTATTCTTCCACAACTTTGCCCAATTCAGGCGTTAAGCCGTCTATGGCGCTGCTCATTTGCTCGTTCATTTCGTGGAATTTAGCATCCAGCTCCGAGGGGTCGTAGAGCTTCGCTTTGGTCTTCGCTATGATGTCGTTGAGTTTGTCTTTTATCACGAGCATTTTTCCTTCAGGTGAGCTCACGTCAGCGGGGATGGTTTTGGCTTTGTTCAGCAAAGCCTCAAAGGCTTGCAGCTTCGCCGTCAGTTCCTGCGTTTTCGCCACAACCCTCATTGAACGCTCTTCGATGAGTGCTCTCTTCTTTGGCGCATAGTTAACGTACGAAATGGGCAACGCAAACAAAATAGTCGTGACGATGCCTATAGCCATCTGCACAGTGTTGACTTGGGCTCGGAAAGCCAGAGGACGCTGCATGGCGATGGCTAAAAGGTAGAACAGAGCGGTTACGCCAGCCGCACCCAGAGCGGGGAAGAGTATTTCCGCCCGCATCGCAAAGCTCTTTCTGTTGAACTCCGACGCTATGGTGGATACGACGAAAATGAGGCACAAGACCAAAGCCAAAAACAGAATGATGCCTGGAAACGAGTCGAGATACTGAGACAGCGCTGACCCAACTGCACTCGCCGAAGCCGGCGGCGACGACGTAAGCTGTGAAGAGATTACGCCGACCACTTTGGACGAGTCAAACAACCTAAACTGAGTCATTGCGTCCTGCATACCATTGAAAACCCCATTGAGCGGAATGTAGAGGGGTGGAATACCCAGAGGATCCAGCCACCAGTCGGACCTCTGTATGGTGGGGATGATTTCAGAGAACTGCATTATCTGAAGCGGCACAGAAATCATGGCATAATACGAAAGCGCCAGACCGCCCTGCGTTTTCTTGAAGAGCACGGCAACTGTCAACAGCAGGGGCACGGCGAAGATGTAGGTTTGGCTGAAGAACAGAAGCGTCGCCGCCATGATGCCGATGTTGATGGCTATAATGTCCTCGCACCTATGGAAGCGCAGAGGCAACGCCACAAAGAAGTACAGCATAACCGCGACGACCAGAACCCTCACCATGGGTTCGCCCAGCATAGAGATGAAGTTCATGTATGGAGACGCCAACTGGTACATCAAGCCCAGCCCAATCATCAAGCCGCCCACTGGCATCGCGAACTGGGGTTTCAGAAACACGCCGAACGCAATTAGAAAAGCCATGAGTACAGGCAGTGGTGCGGGAAAAAGCGGAATAAACGACATACTCAATGTCAAACTCACAAACGCCACCGCGGACGTTACAAACTTGAGCGATGTGGGCTCTAGCAAACGCTGTTTCTCTTCTTCCTCACGCAATCGCTGCTTGCGCTTCTTGTACCACTCTTGAGGGCTGGAAACGTGAGGGCGCTTGAACTTTTTTGATGTTAGTCGCTGCCTGAAGGACTTCAACGTTGATCGTCTAAAGATTTATCTTGCCAAACAGTTCTTAAGTTTTGTCATAAACAAGGGGACAGGACATGGAGAACAACGAAGCGCCGTTTGACGTTAACGCAAGTATCCTGAAACACATCGCGATGTTGAAGCCGTGGTTTCCCAAACGGGCTTTCGTATGCGTCGGTGAATACCCCGTCAGGATTCTTCTGAAAGGAACACTCGCATCCAAAACGGAAGACGCCCTGCCCGTCTTCGTTGACAAATCAAGCAAAGACATCGCCAAATGGAGCCAGCGTCCTCTGGACGAGCCCAGTGTCTTGGGCTTGGATGCAGACGTTGAAGCGCACTTCTGGTTTGACGTCCTCAGCCAAGTCACAAACAATGAGTTCATAACGCGGCTGAAAAACACGTCTATCGACAAAGTGCACGAAGCCGTGGTTGTCTCTTCCACATGGGATGGCTTCAGCAGTGCTTTGTTGCCTACGTTGATTGCCCAGTCCAAGGCGTGGAGCTTGAATTCCGTGGCTTTGACTGTGTTGCCTTCGAAGGTGCAGCCGCCCGATGCCAAGTTCAATGCTTTTTCTTGCTTGGGGATGTGTGTTTCCAAGGATTTCACGCCACTTTTGCTGTTGGACAGGGATCAGCTTGAGGGATACGTGGGCGTAGACCGGCAAGGCTCCATAATAAGGGGCAACTCCGTCTTGGATTATGTTTTGGAGATGTTGTTAGCTAAGGAGACTTTTGTGCAGGAAATGTTCGAACTGCTTAAGTCCTTCAACGCCAGGATGTGCGGGGTTCTCGCGGTTACAGGAGCCAGCTTCAAGCTGTACGGTTCTCTGGAAAACATTCTCAGCACAACGCTGGTTAAGCCTTTAACGGAGTTTGACTTGCCGAGTGCTTCGCTCGTCTACGTGCTTGTTCGCATGCCTCTGAAACTGAAGGACAAGCTGCCAAAGGGAAAAATTGAGTTGGCTGTGGCAGACTGGTTTAGCGAAAAAGCGGGGCTGCGGTCGGTTTACGTAAGTGAGCCCATATACGTGGAGGATGCACTTGACCGAATCGACTTGGTCATGGTTGTGGGCGGATTTAACATAGCAAAGATGTTTGCTTCGATAGAGAAAGAAATCAGCGTGACAAAGGACCACGCCATCGAAAAAGGATTCATAAAGAAAGCGGAGTGGCAGGCTATCGCCAAGAGTTTGGTGTAGCGCCGCTTGCTCTTACTGCGCGTTTTTCTTCTGGACGTTGACGGCGCTGCTGTTGTTATTGTTGTTGAGCCCGTTGACGACGTGTATGGCTGCGATTCCGTGTTCAATGAGGTAGCTGCGGCTTAGGTGTCTCTCAAAGTCGTTGGATTTGCTGTACAGCAACTGCATCTCGTCGAAGGCTTCCATGTCTTCGGGTTTTCCTCTGCCTGCGACTACGAGGATTCTTGTTATCCAGTCGTCTCGTGATTCAATGACGCGCACGGTGATGGTTCTGGATACTTCGCTTGTGACGTAGCCAGCTAGCACAGTGTACAGTTCCTGCGAGAGGTCTTCGGTCCACATGTTGGGCGGTGAAGAGACAGTGACCCAAATGTAGTCGGTTCTGTAGGTTGGTTTGAATCCCATGACGCTGGGTGTCTTAAAAATTCGCACTAGACTCTTCATGTAGTCCCTGTAGTGTGACAAGTCGAGTATGTCTTTGGCGATTATTTCTCTCGTGAGGGAGTCTTCTTGCTCCGTCAGTATCTTAAAGATTATCCTGATCTGCTCGTTTTCCGTAATCTCGGTTGATCTTTCGTAGAACTTCTTGGGTTGGAGTATCTCGGCGAGTTTTTCATCGTATTCTCTGTTCAGGTCCACGATTTTGTTCAGTCTCTTGCGGTAATCGGAGGTTACTTCAATCTTCTTGGACAGTTGGTCATAGAGTTGGATGGTGGCGTCGAACTTTCCAAGGTCCTCAAGTGTAATGGCTTCCTCTTCGTTGACGCGTTTCAAGTCGCGTTCCAGCATGGTTAAGCGTTCTCTGGTGTATTTCTTCGAGCTGAGGAATTTCCTCAGTTGCTTTTCCAGCTTGGACTTGTCGTATTCTTTGCGTTTCTTGTTCTCCTGTATCCTCGTGAGTTCATTGTCGACCTCGCTTTTCTTGCTCATGAATCTTGATGCGATTTCGTTCAGGTAAGTTAGGTGCTCATCAATCATCTTCGCTTCGTCCGAAGGTGTACGTAGCATCAGTTGCACGAGAAGGTAGAGTGTGTTAAGTTCCGCTCGGATGTTTCTGAGAGTTTGCAGTTCGTTCTCTGATTCGGGCAAGGTTTCGTAGTAGGCGATGATTCCTTCAGTCAGGTATCTGTTCTCGTCGTAGAACTTCAGTATGTTCAGCGCTTTCTCAGCGAGTTCGGTTAAATTCATGTAGTCGTCGAGTATTTTCTTCTGTCGCACAGTGAAGATTTGCGAGCTTGGAATGAGGTGCTTCAGGCGTTCAAATATGTAGGCTTTCTTAAAGCTGAAGTCTCTATGGTTCTTCGTGAGCGTGGTAAGCAGAATTTCGAGGTTGTCAACTTTTCGGGAGCCCTCTTTGCGAAGTGTGAAGTTAATTATGGCTTCCTCGATAGGTCCAGTCTTGGGCATCATCTTGATTGTTGCCAAGAACTTCGTGAGTTCGCTGACCCAAGTCTTCACTTGGTCTTCGATGGCTCTGACATGCAACTCGTAGTCTTCTTCAAGCCTCGGGTTGTTGTAAGTAATCGACTTGAGGCTCTCCTCAAACTGCTCTTCCACATATGTGCCTGTCCTTATCTGGTACTGCTTGAGAAGGTTCCTGATTTCGTCGTTGTTGGCCATGATAACGCCGTTTATGGCGTCCAGTATGTCAAGTTTTTCGGCTCGGTGATCATGCAGCAATTCCAGTTTCTCAAAGTACAGCTTCAGCGCCATGATGTACTCGTCTATTGGATAGATTACTTTGACCGTGCCCAGCGTGTGGACAAAGTTGTTTGTTAGCCCGACTTCCGTGCCTATACCGCCCAAGAGGTCAGCCAAGTCGAAGTCCATAAGCGTGTAAAGCATGTCTACGACCATTTCGTCCATTTCTTTTCGGGCAGTCACTATGTTGCCGACTTTGGTGTAGGCAGGTAGCAATGGCAGATAGATGAGCGCGTTCAACGGGTTCCTGTAGCAGTCGCCGAAGTTTGTGATGACGTGCTCATTGTAGTCCTTGTTCAGCATCAGCGCGAGTTCGTTCATCGCTACGAAGGCAGAACAGCCCTTCGCAGGCGGGTCGTCCCCGTTGCAGGGTGCAATCACAAAAGTAATTATAGGAATGCTGGAGCCGAGGACCTTGCGCAGGTGTTTGACGAAATCGAAGAATATGCCGCTTCCCGTGCCGCCGCCCAAGCCGTAGATAAGAACCACTGTCGGCGTAATTATGGAGGAAAGCGCTTGTTCCTTGAATGTGTTGATGAAGTTTCTGATTATGCCCAACTGATAATAGTTTAGCCCGTAGATTGCCTTTGCCAGTGCGCGTCTTCTGCCTGCGCCTCCAGCCATGGGCGGTATAGCCATGGTTGAGTTAAGCCAGGGCGTGTAGTTGTCGAGTTTGGCTCCTTCGTTGATGAGGTACTCATTGTACTTCTTGTTGATGAAGTCGAACATTGTCTCGGCGGTTGGGAACTTTATTGACTGCGCTGTCAGCCGCATTCTCTCTCTGGGAATGCCGTTTTTGACGAGGACCTTCATGACTTTTTCGTTGGTTTCCAGCAGGCTTCGGATTTCTGGGTCAGCTATGTCTATGGCGAGGAGGCCGATGCGGGTGATGTCGTTTTTAAGGAGTTCCAGCGTCTTGTTGTCGCTGAGGAAGGCTTCAACGATGTTAGTGCCTGCGGAGCCGAGGCCTATTAATTGAACGGAGTTTTGATATATTCTCGTCTAGCTTCACGCCCCAACTGCACGCTTAAGCCTGTCTTCAATGGTTTCCAAACCTGAAGAGAGGGTTTTGTCCACTCTTGATGCCCTGAGGGTTAAGCCTTCGAGGTCGCGGATTTGGTCCTCCACGACTTGTGAGACGTAGCTTGCTTTGCCTCTAGCCCTGAAGAACAGGACCATAACTATGATGGCTACAGCTGCCAAAGCTCCTGCTACCGGCAGGAAAAG
>CAYGVV010000015.1:0-15178 GCA_964353395.1 uncultured Candidatus Bathyarchaeia archaeon
GGCAACCAGACAGTAGATCATTTGCCAGTCGCCTATGTCCGTATGATGCAGCGCTGTGGGGTCGATTTCGCTGTAGTTGCTCCAGCTCAGTTCAGAATCGCCCAGTTTCACGTGGATGTTGGTTGTGCTTGGCGGAATCGGGTAATGCATGGGCAGCGTGTCCGTTCCTGGTTCGGGTGAAAGGTGCATGGGGTATAACCCGTCAATCTTTGCCCACAGCGTCCCGTTCACAGCAGAGATCGTGTAGTTGAGGTATTCCACGGGCATGGCGAGAAGAGGCAGACTCGTCTGTGTCTGCTGTTCATTCTGTGCTCGTGTCTGGTTCCCTGCTGCAACTGAGGATAGAAGTGCCGCGAGCAACGCCATCGCCAAAATCTGTTTTTTAATCATTTCCCGATTCTTTTCCATTACTGCTTGAAGTTACTTCTGTTTTCGGAATCGCTTAAAGAACAGGCAACCTATGACTGCTGGCTAACTGCTGGTTTGCCCAGTTTGAGTGGTCATTTTTTTGATGAATTCTTTTATGGCTTCAGCGTTTCCGTAAACCAGTAAGTGTCCATCCTTTTCAGTTCTGAAGGAAAGATTTGTTTCTGTTGCGAGCTGTTTCAGCTTTTCAATCGGCAAACTGGTTATCGGCTCAACCCGAATCCACTTTTGGTCACGTGGAACGCCAGTCATGAACCGCGATTCTTCCACAGCTTCTTCCACGGTGACGCATGAGTCGCAGCTGGCTAAATCCAGTTTTTTGAGCCATCCGTCAACCTTTTCAGGTGGGAAATGCTTCCCTGCTTCAGTCACGAGGTACGCTTCGACGCTTCCGAAGTACTCGCCAATTTTCGGGGCTGTTTCTCCGCGGTCTTTTTGGCTCGCGTCCATGACTTTCATGAGGGTTCTTGCCGATTTCAGGTCGCTCATGACGTTTTCAGGGATGGTGAATCCTTTCTTTCGGAATTCTATGATGATTTCTTCAAGAATTTTCGATGTAGCAACGTGACTCATTGCATCCATGCACTCCCTGAAATTCTATTCGCCATATCATTAATAAACTGTGCTTGTTTGCCTTTCAAGATTTCGACGCTTCAAACAGTGACCAAAAAATCGAGGAAACCCGACATAACCGAAGAAAAAACCAAACCAAAAAAACAACACGGCAACTCCGCAGGGTACAAATCGGAAGCCTCTACCCCTCCCTTTTATATAGACTCAACCTGAATGCGGCTTATTCTTCTTGCTCTTCTTTGGCGGTTTTGAAGGCCTGCGCCATTCTGGACGTTTTAGAAGAGCTCTGCGGCGATAGCAGTTCCTGCACGAGCTTGTATTGTCGATGGTATATGTGGCAGTTTTTGGAGTGGAAAATTAGCTTGCCCGTTTCCAACGATAGGTTTCCTCGGCTGTTGATTTCGGACACGAAGGCTTCGTTGAACAGTTGCAGACCCGCGATGTTGGCTGGCAAACCTGCGTACGCGTCCCACGACCTGAAATAGCACGTCAAGTGCATTTTGCCCTCGAGAATCTCTGTGTCAATTATGCTCAAGCACGGAGGTTCGTGTTTTTTGTTGTCAACGTATTTTTTTATGTCTTCGGGTAGCCTGATGACGAGAGTTACTTGCCTATCGCGTTGTTCTTGCACATACCTATTTACTGCTTCTTCTATCTGATTAATGGGCTTGTTGAGTCTGCTTCCGTACGTGTATGTTTCATCCTGTTTTTCTCCGCACCACAAATACTCCAACGCGTACCCTTGGACGTACTTGATATCGCAGGGCGCCTTGTCGCTGACCAGCGGTCTGTTCTCGGGATGCGTGATTTCTATGGACAGGTTGAGCTTTTTAGTCTCTGTTTCTTCCGAGCCGTAGCCCACGCGGAAAACGTCACCCTCGTTCCAGATGTGGCTTAACGTTTGGAACCATGCGTCGGGGCAATCAAACGCCGTAATCTTAACATGCTTCATGACTTTTCTCCCCTCAGAACTTCACACATAGGGACTACTCTGGGGTTTTCACGAATATAAAATTGGTGCAGAAACCTGTTCAGATGCAATCTTGGTAATAAAAACAAAAAAGAAAGAAGAGAGTTTTGGTTTTTAGTACGGCATTCCGCCCATACCGCCCATGCCACCCATTCCTCCCATACCGCCTGGAGGCATTCCTGAGGGCATCGGTGGCATCTTGCCGCCGCCTGTACCTTTGATGGAGATCAAATCGTCGATCTTCAAAATCATGTTTGCCGCTTCTGTAGCTGACTTAATGACTTGCTGCTTCACGCGCAGAGGCTCAAGAACCAGCATCTCGCGCATGTTTACGATTTTGCCTGTAGTGACGTCAATGCCGAAGTATTTGCTGTCAGCGCTCTCGTGCTTCGCCCTCAACGCGACCATGATGTCTATGGGGTCTAAGCCTGCGTTCTCAGCCAGCGTCAACGGAATAGACTCTACAGCTTCAGCGAAGGCTTCAACTGCTAATTGCTCTCGTCCGCCGACTTTGACAGCGTAGGCTTTCAGGTTCTTCGCCATTTCTTCTTCTGGTGCGCCGCCGCCCGCCACGATTTTTCCGTCTTCAATTGCATTGCGGGTAACGCATAATGCGTCGTGTAGTGAGCGTTCTGCTTCATCTATGACGTGTTCGCTGCTGCCTCTTATGACTATGGTCACGGCTTTGGGGTTTTTGCAGTCGCGTATGTAGATGAGTTTGTCGTCGCCGATCTTGACTTCTTCAACCTTCTTGGCTTTGCCCAGCGCCTCAGCAGTTAGGTCTTTGACGGTTGAAAGTATTTTGCCGCCTGTTGCCCGCGCTAGTTTTTCCATGTCGCTGCTGCTTATGCTCTTTACCGCGAGCACGCCAGCTTTGCCCAGAAAATGCAGTGCCATGTCGTCTATGCCTTTCTCGCAGAAAACCACGTTAGCGCCTGCCTTGGCGATTGTGTTAGTCATCTCTTTGAGCATGCGCTCCTCCTCATCCAGGAAGAGTTTCATTTGGTCTGGGCTTTCAATGTTGATTTTCGCGTCGAACTCTGTCTTTTCAATCTCTAATTTAGCGTTCAACAACGCGATTTTTGCGCCGTCGATGAACTTGGGCATCTGAGAACTGGCAATTTCCTTGTCGATAACCATGCCTTTCACGAGTTCTGTCTCTTCCAAGCTTTGTCCGTGCTTCTTCACGATTTTGATTAGGTCAATGTCAGCTTTGATTTTGCCATCCTTTTCCTCAGAAACTTGCCTAACCGCGTCAACACTCATTTTGGCAAAGAGCTCCTTGGCGTTGGAGATGCCTTTGCTGGCCAAGGACGTTATGGCTACATCCAGCAGAGTCTTATCATCGTTAATCTTTACGGGTATAGCCAACTTATCCAAAATTTCCAAGGCTCTCTCACTGGCCTTCCTGTAACCTTCAATAATAACGGTTGGATGCACATTCTTATCCAGCAAGCTCTCAGCCTTGGCAAGCAGTTCTCCAGCTAAGATCACGGCGGTTGTTGTTCCGTCGCCTACTTCATTATCCATCGCTTTAGCTACTTCCACCAGCATCTTCGCCGCTGGATGCTGCACATCAAGTTCCTTCATGATGGTAGCGCCGTCATTCGTTATGGCAACGTCTCCGAAGCTTGTGACCAGCATTTTGTCCATACCACATGGACCCAACGTGCTCTTCACCGTTTCAGCCACGATTTTTGCAGCCATAATGTTGTTCTTCAGTGCTTCGCGTCCGGTTGATCTTCCCGTACCTTCCCTTAATACTAGAACTGGAACAGTTCCTCCACCTGTGGACATACATTTTCACCAATTTTTCTCATTTACAATCGTTAAATGCTAAACGGAACAATCAAGCCTCTGAATATAAGTATTTCCCAGCGCTACTCTGCCTTAACGATGTTGTAACCTGAGGCTTTACGCAGCCTGTTCATCACAGCTAAGCCTAACCCTTCCATGGGTACGCTTTCCGCGATTATCACGTCCACATCTTCGGCGTCGAACTCCCTCAAAAGCTTGAACAGGTTCGCCGCGACCGCGTCCAAATTGAAACGGCTGCCCAGCAACTTCACCACGTCAGCCTCGTAGCAATGCGCAGTCTCGTCGGTGGCTAAAACGCCAACTCTCTTGTCCTTCAACTTGTACGCTTTTGCAAGTTCTTTGACTTTGCTCGTTACCGCTGGAACAGACCCCTCTACGAGGATCACCTGCGCTTTCGGCGCGTAATGCTTATACTTCATTCCCGGCGACCGCGCCTTCTCAGCGGATAATTCTGCTTCAGCAACGACGAACGGGTGAACCTTCACGTCGCCAAGAACCTTCCGTAATGCTTCAAGGGGCGTTCCTCCCGGGCGAAGCAAAATGGGCGGATCCACGGTAAGGTCCAGTACGGTGGATTCTACGCCGATGCGCGTGGGTCCTCCGTCCAAGATTGCGTCAATCCGACCGTTCAAATCGTCAAAAACATGTTTGGCGGTTGTTGGGCTGGGTTTTCCCGCGAGGTTTGCACTTGGCGCTGCTATGGGGCAACCGCTTTCCTTAATCAGTGCTAGGGCAACTTTGTGTTTGGGCATCCGCACCGCAACCGTGTCCAAACCTGCAACCGTCACGTTCGGAACCATCGCTGAACGCTTGAAGACCAAAGTTAACGGTCCAGGCCAAAACTCATGCATTAGCTTTTCAGCTTTGGGCGGGACTTGCGTGGCTAGTTTGTAAACGTCTTTTGCGTTTTCCACGTGAACTATTGGCGGATTGTCCAGCGGTCTGTTCTTCGCCTTAAACAGCGCCAAAACCGCTTCAGCGTTCAATGCGTCTGCGCCTAAACCGTAAACCGTTTCCGTTGGGAAAGCCACTAAGCCGCCTGTTTTGATGATGGCTGCTGCGGCGAGTATCTTTTCGGTTTCTGGTTTCTGTGGGTTAACTTTGAACACGACGGTTTGCTTCATACAGAGAGCCTTATCCCATAGTGCGTTTGCGTGCTCTTAAAACATAACTGTTCAGTTTATCTCTTGAGTTTGAGCACTACGGAAGTTTCCACTTGCCGCTCAGGTATGTTCCAGTACTCGTGGAGCAGGTTATCCTTCTCTTCAGGTGACACAAGCTTGAAGCCGTGTTTCTCGTAGAACCGAACAGCCCACCAGGCGGCTGTCCAAGTGCCCACCAAAACTTCAGGCGTCTGAGCTAAACTCATCAGGTGCCTGAGCAGTTTTTCCCCGATGCCTCTTCGCTGATGACTCGTAAGCACGTAGGCGTGCCTAATCAAAGTGACTTCCCTGACACGCTGGATTCCCATAACCGCCAACAAAGCGTTATTTTCTGTCCAACCGAAAAACTGGACTCCGCTTTCCCCTTCTTCTTTGAGCTCTTCAGCCGTCATGTATGGCTCTTTCCACCTGTCGACTGGGATTACACCTTTGTACGCTTGCGCTGCGTCGTTAACCACATCCAGCGCAGAACTGAATTCGGAAGGCGGCACCCTGCAAATCATCTTCGTTTTCTCCACGTAGGCTGGTGACTTCAGGTCTAGCAAGTTGACTTATATTTTTTCAGCTTCCCTCACGTCTTCTGCATGAAGCACTTTGTCAATTAACCGCATGAAATAAGCCTGCGCCTGCATCTCACTCAGCTTTTCCAAGTACACAGAGACCATGGCGATTTTCCCCTTCTTGGCAGCCACGTACTCCGCGAACAGGCGCGCTGAAATTGCGTTCTTGTCGCCCACAAGCACGGAGGAGGAGACTGGACCAAGCAAATCCCTCGGTTTAGGAACAGCAATCGCCAAAGTCCCCAGCTTATCGTCCTTTTCGCTTAACAGAATGAGGCAACTGTTTTTTGCTTCCACATACACCGCTAAAAACCGAGTGTCTTTTTCGATGAGTTCTTCTTTGATTACGTTGGCGCGTTCCATTCCCTTCATCCCCAGTGCATATTTATAGCTTAACGGATTCACTATTTAGCACTTTCAGATGAACGAGGGCGAAGTGATGGCTAAAGCGCAAGCAACAAAGGTCTTAAACATACTTAGGCAAACCTTAGCCTTGCCCAGTTGGGTCAAATCTAAACGCGACCCCTTCGAAACCCTCGTAGTAACCATTATTTCGCAAAACACTGCAGACCGTAACACCGCCAGAGCCTTCGAAAACCTCTCGAAGCAGTTCGAAATAACGCCCGAAGCCCTCGCGAAAGCCGAACTCAGCCAAATTGAAGAATGCATCAGACCTGCAGGGCTGTTCAAGAGCAAAGCCCAAACAATAAAACAGGCAGCCACCGCAATTCTCGAAAAATATCACGGAACACTGCAGTCCATCTTGTCGTTGCCGCTTGAAGACGCAAGAAAAACCTTGATGCAGTTCCCAGGCGTAGGTCCGAAAACAGCAGATGTTGTCCTGCTCTTCAGCGCCAAGCAAGCCACCGTTCCCGTGGATACGCACGTGAACCGTTTGGCAAAGCGGCTGGGTTTTGCGCCTGCAAACGGCGATTATGAAGTCGTCCGCAAGTGCCTTCAACAGCTCTACGGTTCAAGCGATTACTTGGCGGTTCATGTGCTTCTGATTGAGCATGGAAGAAAAACCTGCAAAGCCAGACGCCCACTCTGCACGGAATGCCCTGTGAACTTGTACTGCCCAACAAAGGGGCAATGGGGATAAACCATGCCTGAACTCGCGATGCCTAAAGAAGTCGCGGCGTACTTTCCCTACGCAAGCGTGAGACCGTTCCAAGACCAGTTCATAAACACGGTTTACACTGGCGTTAAAGAGCGCCGCAGCGTGCTTATCGAAGGAAGCAACGGGCTGGGCAAAACCATCGCAGTCCTGTCCGCCGTTCTGCCAACCGCCTTAGAGAAGAAACTGAAAGTACTGTACGTGGCGCGAACCCATCGGCAGCACGAGCGCGTCATCGAAGAACTCAAAGCCATAAGCAAGAAGCAGCCTGTGACTGGGGTTTCTCTCCGTGGACGCAACGAAATGTGCCTCAACAGGTTCGAGTCAGGGCAGGCTTATGACGCGAAGTCACTCATGGAAGTCTGCGAGCTATTGAAAGCCAAGCGCCAATGCCCCTACTACAAGCACGCGGACGAGCAGGCTTACGATTACCTGCAGCTTCAACAGCAAATAGCCACTCGACCGTACAAATCGTCGGAAATAATGAGAGTCTGCAAGAAGAAGAGAATCTGCCCCTATGAACTCATTAAATCCGCCATATCTGATGTCAACGTCGTCGCGCTAAGCTACCTTTACGTGTTTGACCCTGACATTCGCACGGCGTTCTTCAAGAACCTTGACACGCAACTGCAGAAAATCATCCTCATCGTGGATGAAGCGCATAATCTGCCGGAAACAGCCATCGACATCTCAAGCAGCAGCCTTTCCCTCTATGTCATGAGACAAGCGGAGCTTGAAGCAAAAAAATTCGGGTACGAAGATGTGGAAGCCTTCGCGAAACTGCTTCAAAACGAAACAGAAAAAAAAGCAGAGCCTGTCCGACGGGAGGAGCAAATACCTGCAGCGTTCCTGACGGAGATTGTTAGGGATAAAAGCGGCATACCTAACCCGCGGAGTTTCTTCCAAAACCTCAACGAAACAGGCACAGCGATAAAGAAAAGCCTGCTGGCGGAGGGCAAGCACCCGCGCAGTTACATCCACGGCATGAGCGAGTTCCTGCTAAGGTGGCTGGACACGACAGGCGACGAGCGCTTCATCAACATAATCAGCAAATACTTCACCCGGGAAAACGCAGCCACAGCGAAACTGGAAATCGTCGCGTTAGACCCTTCCAAGGTTACCCAGCCCGTTTTCTCATCCACTTACAGCAACGTTATAATGTCGGGCACGCTTCAGCCCCTCGATGCCTATGCCAGAATCACGAAGCTTCCAGAAAACACCATCCAACACATTGCGCCGTCGCCGTTCCCGAAAGAACACATTTTCTCAGCGGTCTGCCTCGGAGTCTCAACCGCCATGGACAGCCGAACCCCAGAAATGTACCAGACCATGGTAAAAAGGATTAGCGAAGTGGTCAAGAACACTCCTGTGAACACTGGACTTTTCGCTGCATCCTTCGAAGTTCTGAACGCGCTAGTCAACGCGGGACTAGAAGAGACCTTGGAGAAGCCGCTGTTCTATGAACGAAGAGGCATGAGCAGCAAAGCCAACGAAAAAATGGTCGCCGACTTCAAAGAGCACGCTCTCAGCGGCGGCGCAGTGTTCTTGGGCGTTCAAGGCGGACGCACTTCTGAGGGCGTGGACTTCCCAGGCAACCAGATGAACTCTGTAATCGTCGTTGGCGTGCCCTACGCTGAGCCCACGCCGCGGGTGAAAGCCCAAATCGAATACTACGAAAAACGCTTTCCCACACTTGGACGCGAATACGGCTATGTCCTCCCAGCCATGAAGAAGGCGTCGCAGGCTGCTGGGCGACCCATCAGAACTTTGGAAGACCGCGGCGCCATAATCTTCATGGACTACCGTTTCGCCACAAGCTACTGCAAAAGCTTCTTGCCGCTGTGGATTCGAGACGGACTGAAAATTCTGCCTTACAGGGATGACGTTTTGGCTCAGGAGCTTCAGGCGTTCTTTAAATTAGCCTAGTGAAGCTGGGGTTTCATGCAAGTTCTCGTCCAACCGCACCTTGCCAACTTTGACGCTTGAGGGCTCCGCAGCCACTGAAGTGCGTACCTTCAAAACTTGCCTTACACAATCACTATCCTGCAGGATTCCGATGCCTAAGAATTTCTGTTGCGCGTCATGCAGCCCCAGCAGGGAGCCTTTAACTGTTTGCGGGTTCAGGCAGAGCACGTCTGGTTCAACGGTTAATCTTTTCAGCGAATAGACTTTCATTTTCGCTTCTGCCAGATACTTGATGTAGCCGAGTTCACGCAGGTTTCTGCGTTTTTCTCTGCTCCGCAGCCTCACCGTCGAAGGCGAATCCACCAGCGCTGTCTTGGTTTTGTCGAGAGCAACAAGCAGCGGCGTTATTTCTTCTCCTTGCTGAATGCAGAAAACTACGTCGGGCGCCAGCATCTCAATCAACCGTGCCTTGTACGCCCCAGCGTCTTCTCCTGTAACCCAGCCATCGGTGTTCACAACAACAAAATCAACCGCGCATTTCAAAACCTCCGCTTTCATCGCCGCTAAGCCCTCGATGACTTTGTCCACTGCTTCGCTTGGCGAGGTTACGCCTACAAAAAAGGCGTTCTCAGCCTTCAGCCCAAACAAGTCTGTGACGGGCTTAGCTATTGATGTGTAGGCGACGGTGCAGGGCGGTCCAATGTCGGATTGCCCCACGTCTCCGTCCAAAATTGCTACGCGGCGTTTTTCCCCAATCAGCCTGTTAATGAGGTACGTGCAGAGGCTTGTTTTTCCAGAGTCCACTCCGCCCATCACCGCGGCGACTGCTGGCTTCGGCAGTTCCCTTAGCGTTTCGAAGGCTTTTGCCCAAGAGGGCGGAATGGTGTTTCCGTCAGTTTCTTCGGTGCCTGCGTTTTCTCCCAGAACTACCTCGAAGTTGGCTGTTTCTTCAACTGCAAAGGGCAGTCGTTTTCCTTCGCGGATTACGATTCTGCGTGCGTTTTCCACTTTGAAGCCGAACGCTTCCGCTTTGCCAGAGGCAACTGTGACGGAGGCTGGTCCATCTACCAAGAGTGTTTTGCCGCTTTCAACTGTCGTTTTCACTGGTTTTCCTCCGTGAATAGACATGACCAGTTCTTCCTGCTATGCGTATGGCTGACACTATGTGTCTGAGTCCGCGTCTGTGTTTGGCTTCGTGGTGGTAGCGGTTTGTTCCTGCTTCGCTTACAATTTCCAATGTGACTTCGGATGGCAAAGCCTCATCCAACGCATCCAGAAGTTCTTTGTGCACGGGGACGCCGCTTCCGATTTTCACAGAAACCCCTGTTGAAGCGATATCGACGGTTTTCAGGATGCTTTTGATTTTGTTTAAGACTTCTTTGATGTTGAAGCAGTTTTCTGTGTCGATTACTCCTCCGTCGGCTATGGCGGCGACGCCGAATACGTTGCCTGGGTCTACGCCTATGGCTAGGGTTTCGTAGGCTTCTTTTCCCTGCAGAATCTTTACCACATCGCTTCCCATGATTTCTGGTTCCGATTCGCTGTTGTAAACCAGAACTTTTTCGTGGTTAACCAAGTGCCTCTCCTTCTCAGTGGTGATGACCACCCTTACCTCTGTGGGTACCTGTTGTTCTGGGATGAGGCTTAAGAACGGGATGTTTCTCCGCCGCAACTCATTGACTAGTAGAAAGTACGCTTTTCCCTGAACCGTCGCAACTGCAACCTTCGCTCTCATACAATTTAGCCTAAGTGGATTCTAACGCTTAAATCTTCAGCGATGTCTCTCGCATTGTTCCCTTTTTCTAATGATCAGATTTGGATAAAAAGCCCCGTCAAAGAACCAGATAACCAAAGCAGAATTTGGCTAATTCACGAATAGCCAAACCCGAACCCCAAACCATCCCCCCACCGTTTAGAAAAGAGGTTGAAAACGTATGTGGAAAGTCCGTATTCGTATGAACGGGTATGGGTGTTGGAATCCTATGACCTTGGAGAGTGATTAGGTTAACTTAACCAGATGAGGTGAAGTTTTTTATGTTTATTCATTTTGAAGCAAAGTTAGCAGTGCGGATAAGCTGTTTGAACACAAACGCAGGATTTTGCTCACTCCTTGTTCCCAATCATCCATAGGATACTTGCTAAGTCCGAAATTTCCTAATATCACGATTACTTCTGAGGCAGTTGCATGTGCTGGATACATTTTGCTCCTTAACGCTAAGAGATTTCTAAGATTAGAGATTATGTACTTTGGGTAATTTGGGAAATTCTCTTTCAAGAATTGCTCTAAAACACTTATTGACCCTACAAGTTCCTCTTTTTCTTTGATTTTTTCCTTTAGTTCTTTTTCGTTTATTCTGTCAATAATTCCAGCTAACGCTTGAATTTTTAGAGCAAAGTCTGTTTGATTGACACATGGTTTTGCCAAATCTTTAATGGCTACTGCATCATCGGTTAACGAAAGAAACAGTCTAATTCCAAAACGAGATTTGAAATTAGTATCTAAGAAGTTTCTGGATTCCACAAAATCTTGCAGTGGCGACATTATTATCGCTGGTGTATGACCAATTCCATAGAGTGATTCTATTTCAGTTTTAATTTGTTCATCAAGTATAGGAAGATAGGCTTCTTTCAGTTTAGATTTGTTGAAACCACAAGAATCACAACCTTTGGTCAGGACCAAAGTTTTCAAAGCCTCATGATAACTTTTGTAGGGACCAACGTGCTCAAGTTTTCCTGACCTTTTGCAAGAAGCGTAATATCCTATTTCTTTTGTTTTTTGGTGATGACCCGATATAACGAAACATCTGCGGCAATTAGGTATCAGGGCATCTGTGTAGGTTCTCATGCCGAGAAGGCTTTTTCCAGTATCCACAACAGAAGAGGGCATTCCCATTCTAAGCACCTTGCAATTAATGGTGTCTATTTTGGGTGTCCAAATATGATTTGTTCTAACCTTTAAGTTTTTACATTTCTATGGATTTTGGAGATTTTCTAACATTCAAAAACTATTTGGGGTTTAATCGCCTCAGTCAATCGGCACTTTCTCCCTGTCAGTTTCGGTTTTCTGTTGTTCTTCTCCCTTTCCTGTTCGCCTTCTTTTTGCTTACCGAATTCTGGTTTCTTGTCGTTCTGAGTCTGCATCATCTTAGCTAATTCTGCAACGCTGTTTAATTCGTCTTGTATTGGTTGCGGAACATGCTCCAACATGCCATTTTGCTTCATGTAATCTATGAGATGTTGCTGTGCCTTAACGTGCTGGGTCACAAGGTCAACAAGAATTGAGTATTTAGCCGAAACCGTTCACATACTGAGAAAGACTAAGGTGTGTCGGGTATCCCTTCAAGTTGGGAAATGCATCCTCTCGTGCCCATTTTTGGTTGCTTTATAGAAGGGAGGGGGTAGAGGTTTCCGAGCAGCTAGTGCTCTTCAAAACCAGAGTTTGCCTTAGCTGACCAGTCCAAGCCTTTCCGAACCTTTCCGCGCCTTTTCGTGCCTTTTTGTGCCGCGGGAAAAGCCCAATTCGCAAGCTAAATTGGAAAACCAACCCAAAACACAAATCATTTTCAGCGATAGGGGGTATAGACGAAAAATCACACAACAGTTCTCCCAGCCCAACTCACAGGCAAAACAAGATTATTAACTTCAACCCCATACTTCTCAAGCGTGCATCAACGTGACACACAAAATATCCACAGGCAGCAACTGCATCGACCACAACCTAGAAGGCGGAATCCAACCTGAAACCATCACCCTCATCTACGGTGAACCAGAAACAGGCAAAACCACCCTGGCAATGCAATGCGCTGTAAACTGCGCCATGCAAAACCTAAAAACCCTGTACATAGACTGCGACAACACCTTCTCCCCAAAAAGACTCAGCCAAGTCTCCTCTGGAAAGTTCGAGGAAATAGCCAAACTGATATTACTGGTCAAGCCACAGGATTTCAGCGAGCAAACAGTCATCGTGGATCACCTGTCAGACTACATCCCCAAAAACTTCGGCCTAGTCATCATCGACACCTTCAACTCGCTATATCGCGCCAAAGTTTCAGAAAACCCCAACAAAACATTCAGCCTGAACCGCGAACTAAACAGGCAAATGGCAGTTCTGGCACAAACCGCCAAAACCCAACACATCCCCATAATCGTGACAAGCCAAGTCAAAAGCGTCTTCAACGAAACCTACGTAAGCGTTGCCCCAGTAGCCACCAGAGTTCTACAGTTCTGGGCAGACACCGTGATAGCCCTGAAACCCACCGAAAATCCCACCATAATCAAAGCAGCGCTTGAGAAAAACCGCAACCCTCAAGAAGCCACCTGCCAACTGAGAATAACTGAAAATGGAATACACGACCACCAAACCCACAACTAACGGATGACACAAAATGGACATAGCCACCATAATCATCGAAGCACTCAAATTCATATTCCCAGCCTACTGCGCAAACGGCGCAGCAGTCCTCGGTGGTGGAGGAAAACCCATGGACCTCGGAAAAAAATTTTTGGATGGAAAACCGATTTTTGGAAGAAACAAAACCTTCAGAGGCTTCTTCTTCGGCTGGGCAATCGGCATCCTCGTAGGACTAGTAGAAGGCATGGTTTTCGGCTTCGCCTCATTCAGCATACTATTCAGCATTCTTACACCCTTAGGCGCTTTGCTCGGCGATTTAACCGGCGCATTCATAAAAAGACGCTTAAACATTGCACCAGGCGGATTGCTCCCTGTCGTGGACCAAATCGACTTTGTGGTGGGTGCACTCGTGTTCTCCTTGCCGTCAATGATGGTAAGTTGGGAACTGGCAGTGGCAGTGCTTTTAATCACACCGCCGATTCACTTGTTTACCAATTTTTTGGCTTATAAGGTGAAGCTGAAAAAGAATCCTTGGTGAGGTGTGGTTATCCGCCTGAGAGTTTTAGGCGTATGAAGTATTCTAGGAATATGTATGCTATTATCAGGAGTGTTGCGCCTATCATTAGTGTCATGTATGCTTGTCTTGGGTTGTATGCGTGTTTTGAGCTTTGATAGATAGATAGCAAACCGATGAAGCCAACGACGTATAGCATAACGGATAGTACGGTGTCAAACAGGAACTGCTGGCTTAAATCAGGATATAGGAAATAGAACCGTTCTCCGTAATAGATTGAGGGCAGAGGTTGCACGATGATGTCGTAAAGTCCTCCACCGAAAAGGAATATGGCTAGTCCGAGTAGAGTTGCGGTTGTTAGGAATGTTGAGGGTTTCGCTGTGGAGATTTTGCGGAACCATTTGCTGAGTGAGAAGGATAGCGATGAGGCTTGTTTTTTTACTTTGTTGGACATTGTGTTTTTCTCCGGGTTGTGTTTGGTGTTTGCTACCTGTTTAACTTCGGTCTTGTTAATGAATTCTTCGCTGTTTTGGTTAAATAATCTTTCCGATTTGGTGTATGATGTTGTGTTTTGTGTGGTTGGGTGATGGTGGTTTTGGTGGGGTATTGGAAACACAAATTGATAACTTCAGGTAATTTTTGGTTATTTTGCTGTTGGCTGTTGATGGTTGCTGTTTGGTGCTCTGTTGTGCGATTTTTCTTCTATAGCCCCCTATGAGTTTTTTGTTTGTGTTTTGGGCTGGTTTTTTGGTTCTGTTTGTGAAACGGGTTCATCCCACGTCTAAAAACGGCTTAAAAAGGCATGGAAAGGCACCTAAAGTCTTTCTGCGTCAAAGTTCGGGAAGCCTGAACAGTGACTCGGAAAAAACTATACCCCTTATTTAGAGGCGGAAATGTGGGTTCAATTTCGGTTTGACAGAGCTTCACCAAGAGTTTTGCCTTGGCGCGGAGTTGGAGCATTTAAACCCTTGTCAAATTGTTGATAATACCTGCGTAATCCTTTTTCTGTTTTCTGGAGGGATGTGGGTTGTGGCTGGTTCAATCTTTTGGGTTCTTAGGCAACTGTTATATGTTACTTCTGTATAATATAGAATCATGGTGGTGTTACTTTGGTTGGATGTTTAACAAAAACCCGCAAGGTCGGAGGCTCAATAGTGGTTACTTTGCCTAATGAACTGGTGAAAACTCAACAAATCAAGGAAAACGAATTTGTCGAAATAACGGTTAAAAAATGTCGAAAGCCGGGTTTTGGCGCTTTAAAAAATTTGACTTCTTTCACTGCTGAAGACGAGCTGAACACGCATGATTAAGTACGTGATTGACGCCTACGCGTGGATTGAATACCTAATCGGCAGCGCCATCGGCACCAAAGTCAACGAAATCATAGACCAAGAAAACGTTGAAGTCTACACATGCGCAGTAACCGTTGCCGAAGTCATAAGCAAAGTCGCCAGAGAAAAACAAGACACTGAAAAAGCCTACGAAATACTCCTAAGCAACTCCCAAATCCTAAACGCCGACGAAGAACTCTCCAAACACACAGGCTTGCTACATGCTGAAATGAGACAAACTGAAAAAGACTTCGGCCTAGCTGATGCCTACGTGCTGGCAACTGCAAAAAAACTAAAATCCAAAGTATTAACCGGAGACCCGCACTTCAAAAACCTCAAAGAAGCAATCATGATAAAATAATCATAGTCTGTGAGACGAACCAGTCTTAATAAAAGAAGCCTAAAATTGAGGCTTGGTTGGGGTCGCTGGGATTTGAACCTAAACCCAAG
>CAYGVV010000016.1:0-14085 GCA_964353395.1 uncultured Candidatus Bathyarchaeia archaeon
ACTAAATCTCCCAAAATTGCTAAAATGAGAAAGATCATATTAGAATTAGCTGCCGTACGTTCGGGAGAAGATATCAGTGGCAAAGTGATTGCTTTGGCCAGCGAATACAACGCGGATTTATCTCGATTCAAGTCAAAGGCAACATTGCCCCAAAAAAAATGCATCCTTTGCGGACTATGTGTACGTCGTTGTTCTGAAGCAAATTGGGAGAGCGCTATAGGATTCATTGGTAGAGGAATATACCGACGCATTGCACTTTTCCCTATGCCCGCGGCAGGTCTCTGCTCGTCATGTCATTACTGCGCTGACGTATGCCCCACTGGCAGAATTACTACCGGCAGCGGTCCTCATCCTCCTTTCCCTAGAGTTGACGATGTCATTGCAGGGAGAGAATGAAGTAAAACCCTCCCGGGCTACATCAATCACAGTTAGCCCGACCTTCAAATCTTTTGCTGTAAGTAACCCGTTGCCCTCATTATTGCTTTGACAGAAAGATATGCGGCGTTGTCGGAAGGCACCTCAAGCAGCGATTTTCCATCAAGAACATATTCATCCACGGTTTCGTCAGCGACGATTTTTCCAATGTACTTAAACTTCAATTCCTCTTCGGCTTTGCTGCCAAGTTCAGCGGGGAATCGGTAGCCTCCGACAAGGTAGAAGTTTTCAAACTGCATATCGACCTCTTTGGCGATGCGGTAAGCACGTTTCGCATGGTCTATGCTTTTCTTGGAGTGGTCTAACATTTCAAATATGTCGTTAACTTTTGACGCGATGCGCCTGTTTAAATGCTCCAACCCAGCGGGCGAATCAATGAGCACGAACTGGTAATTCTTCGTCAGGTGTTCCAGCGCCGCTTTCAAGGCGGTGTTGGGCATGCAGTAGCAGCCTTCAACCCACTTGGTTCCAACGGACATGAAGTCGAAGTTGTCGCCTTCGTAGAGGCCGTTAGCCATAATTTTGCTTTCTATGCGCTCGGTAGGTGAAACGCCAACCATTGTTCCGCCCTTCTCAATGAAGGTGTCAACGATCAGCTCCGCCATGGTGCTTTTGCCGGCTTCTTTGAGGTCTATGCCCAGCATTTCGGCGAGGTTCTGGTCTGGGTCAGCGTCCACCAGCAGCAACGGAGAGTCACCTGCCTCGATAAAGGCCTTCGCCATCAACGCGGTGAAACTGGATTTTCCGGTTCCGCCTCGACCAATAGTAACAAGAGTTTTCAATTCATCAGCCCGTTAGGTTTGGTTTTTCTTTAGCATTGCGTCGCATATATTGTCTATGGTCTGCACCGCAGCAATTTCTTTGTGCAAGAGCGGTGTTTCCCCGAGCATGTCTGCCTCAGTCACTTTTTGGTCGAAGGGCACGAAGGTTAGAATGTTCAAGCCGTTTTTTTCAGCAAAGGTTTTGATGGCTTCTTTTTGGGTTTCATTCATCACTCTGTTGCCGACAAGGTAGAGCTGTTTCATTCCTGCAGCGGTTGCCATGTCGTGTATGTGTTTGGCGATTTCGAGGGATTTCAGGTTTGAATCTGCAACGATGAGCAATGTGTCTACTGCTCTTGCGGTTCCTCTGCCTATGTGCTCCACGCCTGCTTCTAAATCAAGGACCACGGCTTCGTTGCGTTCCACCATTAGGTGCCGCAGCATGGCGCGGACAACGGCGTTTGGGGCGCACATGCAACCGGAACCCATAGCCTTCACGGTTCCCATGACTATCAGGCTGACACCTAACGGCGTATTCACAGAATAGTCGCGTATGATGTCGCCCACGGTGAAGTTCAAGTTGTAAACACCAGAATAGCCCGTGCTGGTTTTCGAATCCACAAGAGCCTTATTCTCGGTTATAGGTACAATCTTACGCGCTTCCTCGGCACTCAAACCCAAAGTCAAAGCTAGGTTCGGAGAAGAATCCGCGTCAATCGCTATGGTTTTCAAGCCGCGTTCAGCTAAACCTTTGGCTAGGCCACCTGCGATGAGGGTTTTGCCGACGCCGCCTTTGCCAGAAACTGCAACCTTCATAACAATCACAACGACCAGTACAGTTTTCGTTTCAAACTTAATTTACGTTTCCTTGCAGAACTGGGGAAGTCGAAGTCTTTTTAATAGTTCAAACCGCGAATCATTAATGTGGAAAGTAATGTTGTATCCAGAGACGTATCTTATCTTGGGCTTGCCGACTGTGGATTTCTTTGTTTCTGATTCCCAAATTCAGACACAAAGCAGAAGTTGTTGATAACTTTCGCTCACCCATAAAAAATATAAACACTTACGTGTGAAGTACTGCCAGCAAGAGGAAACAAAAATGTCAAACCCAACAATCCCAAACCCTAACCCCTCACTCGCCGTAATCGGCGGAACAGGCAAAGAAGGAAGCGCAATAGCCGCACGATTCGCAAAAGCAGGCGTACGCACACTCATCGGCTCACGCGACGCCATGAAAGCCCAAACCACCGCAGCCGCTCTAAACGCCAAGTTCGCCATAAAGAACGTGGAAGGCTACACCAACCGCGACGCCGCAGCTAAAGCCGACGTGGTTTTGCTTGCTGTGCCGTATGACGGCATGAGACCCATCCTTGAAGACATCAAAGTGTCAGTTCCGGGAAAAGTCATCATAAACATAGCCAGCTCCCTTGACCCTGAGAAGAAAAGCCGAGCCAGAATCAACCCAGCAGGATCTATCGCTGCAGAAATTCAACAGTTCTTCGGAGAAAACACAAAAGTTGTCGATGCATTTCAAAACATCAGCCCTGAACAGCTGGAGAAATTTGAAGAGAAAATCGAAACAGACGTTCTTGTGGTTGGAGCTGACCGAGAAACACGCGACATGATCATCGGCTTGATTAAGAAAATCGGCATAGACGCATTCGACGCAGGCATGATTCAAAACGCCGTAGTCGTGGAAACCATGACCGCAGCACTAATCGCCATAAACATCAGGTACAAAGTGAAAGGCGCGGGAATCCACTTAGTTGGTGTGCCACGCACTTAACCAACCTCTTTCCAATTTTTTACACGCAACAGGGATTACTGCGTTTTAACCGCAAAGTAGCTTCGGATTTTTTGGCTACGCTGCGCGAACTGTTCCAAAACCCGCCTGCACGTGGTGCTGTTCTCAATTTCGAATAGTTGCTTCAGGTCTTCTGCAGAATCGATATCTGTCCCTATTCCGAGAGAATAATACATTCTCACGCAAATTCCCCTGCTGCACGCTTCCCTGAAGTGGTTCCTGAAACTTTTCGGTCCAAAACAGGCAGGTGTCAGATTTGGCGGATTCTGGAAGAGGGCACTCGTGCCGCCATTCTGTGAAGGAGATAAAACTACCGATGGCCTATCAGACCCTAATTTCACTATCGTGTCAACGTCTCTAGATGAAACAAGAGGAATGTCTGCTGGAAGAACAAGCACCGAATCCGCATGCCTCCGCACGCACCACTCAGTAGCTTTCTCCACGGCGGGATTCAACCCTGATGCACTTGCCGAAATATAGGAAGCACTGAACCTGTTGGCAACTTCATGGACAACTGAGTCATCTCCAACCACAACAGTCTCAGGGGCAACTGATTTTTGCAAAGCCGTCAAAACGTCTTCAAGCATAGCCAGCGTCAAAAACCCGCGTTCTCGTGGATTCAGAACGGCAGAGAGCCGCCTCTTCGAAACGCTCAACCGCTTTACAGGTACAACCGCGAAGACAGCCATCGCCAAACACCGTCAGAAACGCGTAGCGCAAGCTACTCTGACCTTTCTGGAAGTGTCAGTTGATGTGGCTAAAAAATATTTAGATGGCGCGGAAAAAAACGCGCCTGTCTGATCTTAGTCTTTGAATTGCGGAATGATCTTGGCACCGATTAGGTCGATGGCGGCTTTCACGTTCGTGCCGATTGGTGAGCCAACCACGAATTGGCTTATCCCGATTTTCTTCAACGCTGAAATCTTTTCGATACACACGTCTGGTGTTCCGCATATCGAGAAGGCGTTGATCATTTCAGGTGAGACTGCTCCTATGGCTTTCCCGAAGTCGCCGACTTTCAACGCTGCGCGGATTTCATCTGCCTTAACGACGTTTATTCCATGCTTCTCAAGCACTGGTGGCGGACTGCCAGCCACGATGAAGGCGACAACTGGGGATGCGGCTTTCACGGCTTTCTTCGGATCTTCGTTGATGCTGAATGATGTGTATGCTGCGATGTCGACGTCGCTGGGTGATTTTCCAGCTTGCTTCATGCCTTCGCCGGCCATTTTAACGGCGTATTCTATGTCGCTTGGATGACTTGCATTAATAAGGACCCCGTCTCCGATCTTGCCTGCCATCTCCAGCATCTTTGGACCTTGAGCCCCCACGTAAACTGGTATCTTGTTTTTCGTTTTGAAGTTAAACTTGGCACCTGCTGTTTTGAAAACTTCGCCTTGGTAGGCGACGCTTTCGCCGCTGGTTAATTTGCGGAAGATTTCGATTGCTTCTTTGACCGCAGCCATGGGTTTGCCCATTTCCACGCCGACTGCTTCGAGGGTGGTTTTGTCTCCTGCGCCTATACCAAGCACCACTCTGCCAGGAGCCAACTCGTTGAGGGTTGCTATGGCTTGCGCGGTGATGACTGGGTTAACCATCCAGGGGTTGGTTACGCCTGTGCCGAAGGTGATTTTGTTTGTGTATATGGCTGCGGCGGCGAGGGTTACGTATACGTTGCGGTTGCCATAGTGGTCGGTTACCCACAGATTGCTGAAGCCGCGGTTTTCAGCTTGGATGGCATAGGCTGCTAGTTTCCAGTAGGGTTCTTTTGGAACGAATTCTATTCCGAACTTAAGTGTCATTTTCTTGTCCTCCCGTATAATCACATGTTTTGTACTATTTGTTCGGCTACTTTTAACAGTTGCATTTCGCCCAACGTGCCAACAGTTTTCTCTGCGTCCAGCAGTATCGCAGCCTCTAACAAAGCAGTCAATCCCGACTTGGTGCCTGTTGTGTTGTTCTTCATGTGCAAAAGTATTGTGTTCGCGAGCGTGTTTGGCATTCTCTCATCATTTTTTGATCCTAAAATAACACCGGTTAACTGGTCGGATAGCGGACTCCACTTTTCAGCGGGAATCATTTCTACGATTTTAGGGTAATCCATGAAGGTTCATTCCTTTGGGGAATGCTATTATTATGTGAGACCTTAAAAAGTTGTCGTCCTGACGGATACAGCCTAAACAGGGTTCAATATGCAGCTGCTTTTGCAAGAGATTGCCCGCTGCTTTTAGAGGGTAAAGTTTAGATAATCCAAGCCTTAAGGTTTACAAACCAGCAACTCGCACGCACAGACAAGAATGAGGTATGAAGGGTGGATGCAGTTAAGGTAATTGCAGTTGAAAACTTGCCTCTGTTCAAGAAGGGAGACAACATAGGGCAACTCATCTGTGACGCAGCTAAGAAACAGGGTACGCCCATTCAGGAAAACGACATCATAGTTATCACTCATGTCGCAGTTTCGAAAGCGGAGGGAAACGTGGTTAACCTCGACGAAGTCACGCCATCCGCCAGAGCACTGGAAATAGCGCAGAAAGTCGATAAGGAACCTGCCATGGTGGAGGTTATTCTCCGCGAAACAAAAGAAATCGTGCGCATGGGACCCAACAGCCTCATAACCGAAACAAAACATGGCATAGTTTGCGCGAACGCGGGAGTGGACAGGTCAAACGTGAAGGGAGACAGGAACGTGGCGTTGCTGCCGAAAAATCCTGACGCATCCGCACAACGGATCAGACAGGAAATAAAAAAATTAACCGGGTATAATGTCGCGGTTATAGTGTCTGACACGCATGGTCGCCCCTTACGGATGGGTGAAATCAACGTTGCCATAGGCACAGCAGGAATCAAGCCCATAAGGGATAGACGCGGAGAAAAAGACCTCTTCGGCTACGTTCTTCACGTAAAGCAAACGTGCATCGCTGACGAGTTAGCCTCAGCGGCAGAGCTTGTCGTCGGACAGGCAAGCGAGGGAATACCAGCTGCTCTAATAAGGGGATACAAGTATCAAGTAGCTGAAGATGGGTCAGCGAGGGAACTTACGAGACCGAAAGAAAAGGATTTGTTCAGATAAACAGAAGGGAAGGATGCGGTTTGATGGAAGATGTAACGCCGAGAGATTTTTTCGAAAAAGTCTTACCTAAAAGATTCAACGCAAGCAATGCCGCAGGCGTCGATGCCATAGTTCAAATGAGCATTACTGGTGATAACGGAGGCAACTGGAGCGTAACCATAAAAGATCAAAAATTGGAAGCCAAAGAAGAGACAATCTCGTCGCCTACGCTTTCTATCACGATGGCGGAGAAGGATTTCGTTGACTTGATTAATGGTAGAGTCAGCGTACAAAAAGCCTTTTTCACTGGAAAGATTCAGTTCAAAGGTAACATCGGTCTGGCATTGAAACTGAAGGAAACGGGATTTCTCTAACATATCGCCTGAGAAAAGCGCTTCTGACCTTCGCAGTTGAAGGGCACTGTTTCATTTTTCGTCTTTATCAGTTAAGAGCAAGAGTTGATTGGCAAGCATAGAGAAGCTGAAGGGCATACTGCTTCTTTCTTCTTCAAGATTGATGAGGAATGTGTCCATATCCGTAATGTTTGCACTCATGCTGTCTCTTACATTATCTCGGAATTGGTCGCAGGAAGCGAAATCTTGGTGAAGCGAAATTACTACAGCGCTATATCCCAGCCCCATTCCACGTTTGACTAACATGATGGCATTGGGGTTTTTGGCTATTGCCTCATAATGTTTCTTCCTGAAGGCTTCAAGTTCTTCTCGAGTTTGGGTTAGTCTCAAGTCCAGTTTTATGAAGTTTAGGGCTAATATGGTATAGCCGACCTTGCAGAAGTTGGGGATTGCAGTGTATTCTTTTATGTAGCCTTCTTTTTCAAGTTTGGTCCTGATCCGTGTTGCTGTGGGTTGAGAGGTGCCTATCGCTTTGGCTAATTCTCTGTCGCTTCTTCGCGAATTCTTCACAAGTTCAGAGAGCATTTTTCGTTCAATGTTTTTCAAGACCATCCACTTCGCATAGTTGTACTAACTTATAGTTTTCGTTTTGCGGATTTATTAACTTGTTGGGAAAACACGGCAAATTTAGCTACTATACAGTTCCAATTTTCTTCAATATTTCCCCAAGCAAGTCGTTTTCGCCTATTTTGAATGTTTGAGGCTCCTTGATCTTCAAAATAGCCCTCAAGGAATCTGAGTCAGTTCGCAAATCAAATGCAGCATCTCCACCTTAGCCGCTTCAAAATGCCTCCTGAGCAAGTCGGCATTGTCGCAGAGTTTTTGGGCAAGAGCGCAAACGCCTTCTTTTTTGAGGTACCACTCAACCTTTAGGGTTCGCAGGTTTATGTCGAACGTGATTGGCCCCCTTTCGTATGTTGCGACAAAAGAGCCTACGGTTTTTACTAGTGGCTGAATGAGTAAGAATAAATACTTCTTCTTGAGAATATGTCGCTTCGACCAAGGTATCAAACATGGAAGATGAGGACGAAGAAAGCCTTCATCGCAATCACGAAAAAAGCAACAGTGACAACTTAAGGAGTCACAGTTCCCTTTCACTTCTGGATGGCGCCACTGCTCAGACACCCGCGATAACCCCTGAACTATATTTTGAGAGTAAGATAGCATCTGACCACACTAAGTCACTGGAGGAGCGATTGGAGTGCTTTGAGATTATTCTTGACTCAGAAGTAGGCGATACAAACCTTACCAGAGCCAGAAACATTGAAAGGGAAGTAGGACTTAGGCAGATATACTTGAAGTTCGAGGGAGGAAACCCGACTGGTACACAGAAAGACCGCATCGCCTTTGCCCAGGCCCTCGATGCCCTTCGTAGAGGGTATGATGAAGTCGCGGTTGCCTCATGTGGCAACTACGGTACGGCAATTGCGCTTGCTGCATCCCTCGCTGGGCTGCGCTGCTTAATATATATCCCTCAAGCTTATCATGCGAACAGAATCAAGGAAATCAAAGACTTAGGCGCAGAAATCATCAAGGTTCCAGGAGACTATGAGGAAGCGGTGAAAGTATCACGCCAAGAAGCTGAGAAAAATGGATATTATGACGCCAATCCTGGTGGCTCCAACACTAACCTTCAGTTTAAGGCCTACGGCGAAATTGCCTATGAAATCTACGACGAGCTTCGAGACGCTCCCTATGCCGTAGCCGTACCTGTCTCAAACGGATCCACGCTGGCAGGCATTTATAGAGGATTCCTGAGCCTTTATAATCGTGGAAAGACCTCGCGTATTCCTCGTTTCATAGCGGGTTCCTCTTACGGCATGAACCCCATTATCAACGCATTTACCAAGAATATGTCCCATTGCTACGATTTGAAGCCGGAGAAGATTAGAAATACATCAATCAACGAGCCTTTGATTAACTGGCGCTCAATTGACGGTGACTACTCTCTTGCGGTGGTGAGGCAGACTCATGGATGGGCTGCTTATGCTACAGACAAGAGCATGATGTACTACTCGCGTCTGATACGAGAGAAAGAAGGATTAAGTGTGCTCCCAGCCTCGACAGCTGGACTAATAGCGCTTCTAGATAGGCACAAGAAAGAACCTTATCCTGGCGACCGATACGTCGTAATACTGACTGGACGCAGGGCGTGAGCAATATGCCCGTGGGAAAGGCAGTGGTTTACTGCGAACGTGAGTATCTTAACGCGAACGGCAAAACAGCCCATGGACTAGTGCGGTACACCACCAGATACAACATTGTGGGCGTCGTTGACTCAACTGCTCCATCTGGAGATGCGGGGGAAATACTGGACGGGAAACGCCGAGGCATTCCGCTGTTTCACAGTATAGAAGAGGCATACAGAAAAACCGAGCCAAGCATTTTTATTGTTGGCGCAGTTTCAGAAGGCGGCGTTTTACCAGTAGGGTATGATCAAGCTGTAATATGGGCTTTGTCACACAGTCTTGATGTGGTTTCCGGGCTTCATCACTTCATCTCAGATGATGAGAGGTTCACCACCATAGCTGCCAAGAACGGATGCAAAATCGTAGATGTCCGCAAGATGTTCAGAGATCACAAGCGATTCTACACAGGCGAAGTCAACCAGGTAGGCGCGACCAGAATCGCGACCTTGGGTACAGACTCAGCCATCGGCAAAAGAACCACCGCCGTCACGCTGGTCAACGAACTCAGGAAACGCGGTCGCAAAGCAGACATGATATACACTGGTCAAACTGGATGGATGCAAGGCTGGTCCCACGGAGTTGTGCTTGACGCTATGATAAACGACTTCGTTTCCGGCGGTATCGAAGGCGCCATACTGGATTCCTGGCGAGAAGAAAAGCCAGAGTTCATCATAATCGAGGGTCAGGGAAGTTTAGTGCATCCCTTTTTCCCAGGCGGATTTGAAATAATGGCGGCTGGCCAAGTTCACGGTTTCATATTGCAGGACGCGCCTGGACGCCCACACCTTGACGGATTTCCAGGTTATCCCATGCCAGACCCTGGCCGTGTAGTCAAGATTGCCAAGCTTCTATCGCAATGTCCTCTGGTGGGAATAAGCATAAACCATGAACACCTGACGCGGGAGGAAAACAGAAAAGCCAAGAGCAAACTGTACAGAAGATTCAAAGTGCCTGTGGAGGACCCTGTGTTTGACGGCGTGACGCGGTTGGCTAGCGCGGTCGAAAAGCTTCGAGACAGGTGACTGCAACGGACACCCAATGTTTTCGATCCATTGAAGTGTCAGAGCCAGAGCTGCAAGGAAAAAGAGTAAGGGCTCAAATTTTATGCGAAAACATGGGCGGAAAACAGCACAGTTTCTCCCTTTTGGCAAGATACGAGGAGACTCTGACGCCAGAGCACTTAGCCTTGTTGAGGATTGCCTCAGTCATGCCTGTGCTCAACTACGGCCTCTTTGCGGAAGAGATAAAACTCAAGTTTGCAGTCAGCAGGGCTGACGCCTCGCTTCTGAATGATATGCTGGATGTTTTTAGCAAGGACATCTTCATAAACAAACTTGTGCGCAGAAAGAACCCCTACATCCTGCCAGAGTTTGTTTTATCCGAAAGTGACGTGACAGAGGAAAACGCGAAGCCTCTGGCAAAGATTGTCCCTGAAAAGGTCGTGGAAGATTCACCTATTTCCTCTGAGTTGGGCGAGAACGCGTGTGGAGTACTCTCAAGCGGCGGAAAAGAAAGCCTTCTCACCTACGCGATGCTTAAAGAAATCGGGGCACGTGTTTATCCTCTGTACGTGAACGAGAGCGGAGGACACTGGCGCACCGCGTTATCTGCGTACCGCTACCATGCAGGTAATGAACCAAACACAGCGAGAGTCTGGATTAACGTGGACCGATTTTACACGTTCATGCTGGACCACATGAGAATTATACGCGCAGATCACAGGCAAGTCTGGTCGGACACTTATCCCATACGACTATGCATATTCCCAGTTTACGTTTTCTTTCTGCTGCCCGTTTTTGCCTCCAAAAAGATTGGGAACCTTTTGATTGGAAGCGAGTTCGATGACCCAAGGTTGTCTCCGTTCTATAAGGGGATTAAGCATTACTACGGCGTTTACGACCAGACGCAGGACTTTGACGTGAGAATGGAAGAATGGTACAGAAAGAGGATGCCTGGAATGTGTCAATGGAGTGCTGTTCGACCAGTTTCAGGATTAATCGTGGAGAGGATATTGACCAAGCGGTACCCTGAGCTTGCCAAGTTCCAGCGTTCCTGCCACAGTTGCCACTTTGAGGAAGGCGGCATAGTTCCGTGTGGCGACTGCAGCAAGTGCCTCGGAGTGATGCTGTTTCTTCGCGCTAACAATGTTGACCCGTCAGTAATGGGTTATCGAAGGGAAGATGTATCCGCGTTTCCGTCCAGATTTGCCAAAGGCGGTCTCAGGCTGGATGAAGACGAACGGGAGCACGCTACTTTTCTTGCTTCAAAGTTTGAACCTTCGCTTAAGGGCACAGAGCATGCTCATGCGGAGACGATTCACGTTCACAAAACTACGAGTGACTTAGAGTTGGTTCCAACGCGTTTCCGAAAAGGTCTGCTTAAAATAATCAGGCAGTACACGAATGGCTTCACGAAACTGGACGGAGACTCGTGGGTTAAGGCATCAGACCCTACTGTAGAGACTTGACGAGGCGGAGTGCGTCTCGGGTTCCGTTGTGATTGTACAAGTAATATCCTTTTAGGCGCTCTTTGAAGGCGTAGCCTGCTTTCTCGTACAACTTAAGCGCCGCCACGTTTCGTTCAGAGACTTCAAGCTGTGATGTCGTCATGCCCCGCTTTTTCATGTCGTCCTCCGCGGCGGTAAGCAGTCTCACTCCGATTCCTTGGTTCTGAAAGGTTGGGTCAACGTCGATGGTTTCGATGTGTCCAGTTTGGCTTCTCTTGCGGTAGGTCACTATGACGAAGCCTCTTACTGCGTCTCCTTGGCTTTCGATTAAGCATGTGCTGTTTACTTTTAGAGCAAGATACTCCAAGTGGCGCTTGGAATAGGCAGTTAGCTCGGTAAAGCATCTGTTTTCTATTTCGGAGAGGGTGTCTATGTCGGCTGCATTTGCCACCCTTATTTCAGGAGGAGATTTGGTTTTCATGCCGCTCAGCTTTCTCGCTCTAAAGGTTATTTGTGGATACCTTGGAAAATATCTTTTGCTTGTTTGTTTTTCGACACCTATTTATTTTGACTTGACAATTCACTTGACACGGAATACTGGAGCGCGAAGTACATGAAAGAAGCGGTTAAAGACTACGAGTTCCCCGAAGAAATGAGCGTTGACGAACTGGTCAACCAGATGGAGCAGGCATGGGGATTCACAGCGGGCAAACTTGCCGTCGGCGTGAACATCTTGGAAAGCATGATTAAGGCGCGGGGCTGCGTGAAGTTTCTGTCGTTCACGGGCAACCTTGTCGCCACGGGGACGCGTGGCGTGCTGCGGGAGCTTGTGAAGCGAAAACTCGTTGACGTTGTTATCACTACGTGTGGCACCATAGACCATGACATGGCAAGGTGCTGGAGAGACTACTATAGAGGCAGCTTCGTCATGAACGATTCTAAGCTGCATCAGGAGGGCGTGAACCGACTGGGAAATGTGCTGGTTCCCAACGACAGTTACGGCACGATTATCGAGGAGAAAGTGCAGGCGCTGCTGCAGGCGCTGTGGAAAGAAGGCAGGAAAGAATTGTCCGCCAGCGAGTTGGTCCGTGAGATTGGGCTGCGCTGCTGCAACGACACTTCAATCCTGTATTGGGCGGCGAAAAACGACATTCCCGTTTTCGTGCCAGGCATCACCGACGGCGCAGTAGGCTACCAGACGTGGCTGTTCAGCCAAGACCACGAGTTTAGGCTTAATTTGCTTAAGGATTCGGGTGCTTTGAGCAACATTGTTTTTGACGCCAAGAAAAGCGGAGCATTGATCGTCGGCGGCGGCATAAGCAAGCATCATACGATTTGGTGGAACCAGTTCAAAGACGGCTTGGATTACGTTGTGTACGTGAGCACGGCGGATGAGTGGGATGGAAGCCTCAGCGGCGCTAGGCCACGCGAAGCGGTTTCATGGGGAAAAATCAGCGAGAAAGCTAGGCGCATTATGGTTGAAGGGGATGCGTCCGTCATTCTGCCTGTGATGGCAGGTGCGTTGCTGACAAGGCTAAGTAAGAAGAAACAGAAAGTTTAGGTGACGGCTTTAAAGAGCCAGGACATGTCTGGCCCTTTCCGTTTCGTCTTGACTCTTTCACAGAGCGCGTGTGTTATTAACGGTAAAGCAATGGTGGCGTCGCAGTAGCATACGGCGCGTTTTCCTGTTTCAGCGTTGATTTTGCCCCAGCTGATTGCCTCTTCTAAGGTGCAGCCGCTTAAGCCGCCCCATTGTGGCGCGTCTGTGGTGATTTGTATGGCGTATTTGTGTGGGTAGTAGTATTCTTGTAGTCCTTTGCGTAGGTGTCCGTCTCTTCCGGGTACGCCTTGGTCACATGTTTTGGGTGAGACGGATATGGCGATGAGCTGTGTGAGGTCTTTGGGGACGCCGCCGCCGATGTAGACGACGCCGATGTCTTTGGTTTTGGTGCCGATGGTGACGAATTGGTCGAATTCTTTTACGCTGTCAAGCATTACGCTGTGGCCTTGGTTCTTCGCCATGAGGAACGTCTCGCCATAAGCGCTGTCGACCATGGCTGGGCTGAAGATGGGGACGCCGTTTTCGTAGGCGACTGCGGCTATGGCGGGGATTTTTTTCTTGCTCAGGAATTTGCCGAGTAGGTGGAAGAATTCTGCGGAGCTGTAGGGGTAGTCGGTTTTCAGTGTCATGACGAAGTCTGTGACTAGTTCTTCCATTTTGCGGTAATCCGTTTCTTTCCCGAAGACGTCGTAGTATCTGTTGACGTCTGCTTTCAGCAAAGCTTCGTCGTCGACCATGTGGCTGCCTTGCCAGTAGCCTAAACCCATAGCGTCCACGATGTCTTCTGAAACGTTGGCGCCTGTGCTGACGAGGACGTCGATGAAGCGGTTTTCCATAAGCCAGTTAACTATTGTCCATTGCCCCGCCGTAGACATGCTGCCTGCGTAGCCCATTGCTATTGTGAGGTCTTTTTCTTTCACCATGTTTTCCCAGATGTCTACGGCTTCGCCTAGTTTTCTGCCTTGGTAGGCGGTTTTGCCCATTTCGGTTAAAAGTTGGTTAACGCTTTTGGGCTTGACCTTGATGGGTTCAAGTTTTTTGGTGAAGTATGAGTCGGTCATTAGCATGACACCTTTTGTGTGATGTGATTAATTGGCTGGTATTTGAAATTTGTTATCGACAAAACAGAGATAGTATCGAAACTAAGTTGCCAGTTTCTGGAAAAACAAATTGAGTACTTCGAGTGACAGAAAATCATTCTAAAATTAAAACCAACTTTTATCGAGTTTTGCTGGAGATTTTCTCTTTATGCTTTTTCCTAAACTCCAAATGTCCGCATTAACTCTCTAGGGGACGATTATTAAAAAGGGCTTTTACTGTTAGATACTCTACACTATTGATTTTCGTTCATGTGCTCGAAAACCCAGTCTATCGTGTCTTCAAGGTTCTTGGCAACATCCCCAAAGTTTTCTAACAAATAATTCATG